>JALUZI010000198.1 GCA_027012045.1 Desulfurococcales archaeon | reverse complement strand
ACACCGTCGCCATATAACACAAACTGGGTCGGATCCAGCGATCTCTACAAGCTTCTAGAAAAGGAGAATTATACCGTGTACGCTCCACTGTCTTGGAGCCAGCTACTTGACGGTGTTGGGAAGAGTCCGGGGAGAATCGTTGTCCTAGTGTTCATCTCTCCAGACTATCCTATAACCCGGGACGAGGCCGAGGCCCTTGAAAACACTCTCAGGGAGGCCGGGGTAGAACACGGGTTCTCACTTCTAGTAGCAGACGAGAACACTACAAGTAACAATGTACTACGGAAAACCGGCATAATGGTAACGGGGCAAATAATCAAGGGCCCCGGCGGCTCTGTGTATGACCTGGCGTTCCTTAGCATACCATCGGGCATGAAGTTCTCGTTGAACGGTACTCTTGAAGGACAGGGACAGAGCATTAGGCTCAACAATGTTTACCCGTTAACCCTCAGCATAGCCTCAACAGTCGCCACTAACCATACCAGCGATGCTATAATCTCAAGGGACTACATGAACAATGTTGTAGGAGTATACTACACCCCGGGTACAAATACCGGTCTGCCGTATAGGCACATAGCAGTCTTCGGGGACGGTACAATATTCCTGAACACGGCTATAAGACACTCAACTGAGAACGAGAACTACACGAGTTTCATACTAGACCTCTTCAGGGACCTCTCAGACTATACTGACCCGAGTAACGTGACAGTCATAATCGACTCATCACACTATTATTCTCCAATAAAGAATATTGGCGGTAGCAATGTTAAGAACATGGCTGAATCATACGTAAAGCTACCACTGCCCCTTATGCTTCACCCTGCTATCCTCACATATTTCCTTTTACTCTTAGAGAAAACAGGTGAAAACCAGTTGATCACGTATCTAAGGGAGATGCCTTTACTTGGAGTGCCCGTAGTAGGGCTGGCTGCCTATATAGCGTATAGGCTACTTAAAATGGGGTTCCCGTACAGCTACGTGGACGACGATGAGGAAAGGGAGGTTAGGGAGGTATCTGTCCTCACACAGTCGAAGTTCAGGGAGACCCTGGTCTCGTCGAGGAAGCTCAAGAAGAAGGATGCAAGGGAAGCCCTGTACAACCTCTATTACACCATGAACATGGTTCTCAAGGACCATTTATCAGTTACGCTGGAGGAGCTGGCGGGAGACCCGGAAAAGGCCGAGATGGCTGCGAGAGTGCTTGGTTTAGACCCTCTGTTCCTCTCCGGCTTCGCTAGATGGATGGTTCTCTTTAGGGATAAATATGAGGGTAAGAGAAGGTTTACCCCGATAATAATAAGTTGGAAGAGGACGCTTGAAAGAAGGGCCGGGGAGGCCGAGGTTATACTTGAAAAACTCGGTTTCACGCTCGGAGAGAGCCGGGAAGGTTTGAAGGGTGTTGAGTATGGTGTCAGGAAGTTCTAGTCTAGACTTCTCTTTCGGCAGGAAATTCTACGAGAAGGTTATAGGTGAAGTAAGTAAGGTAGTCGTGGGTAAAAAGGAGGACGTTAAAGTCATACTGGCATCGATGATATCGAAGGGCCATGTCCTCATCGAGGGAGTTCCAGGTGTGG
>JALUZI010000197.1 GCA_027012045.1 Desulfurococcales archaeon | reverse complement strand
AAGCAGATATCCGATAAGATAGCTTTTATCATCTAAGGGTTTCCAAACATTTGGGTGAGGGAGAAAAGTATCAAAAAATTCATCACCATTTCCCCACACTCTAAAGGTAAGTAAAAAGGCTTTTTTGTTTTTAATTAATTCTTGCAAATAGGATTTTTTGCTATAATTATAATCCATAACGACGACCTTTCTTCGTCTTTTTTTTTCTCGCTTTCAAATTCTATCTAAAAATGTAAAACTCTGTCAAGTGACCTTTATATGTAAAAATCATTTTAAAAACTTTTTTTGTTATTCCGTCTAAAAAAGTGTAAACTTCAACATTACTATAAGGGGTATCTATATAGGCGGGAGCCTATATTAGCTTTTTGAATAAAAACACGCCGATAGGCGTTTCCGATTATCCCCCCTGGTATACCCGTAAGGGTATAGCTAAAAAAGAGATAAAAAAAGAAAGAGAGATTTTTTTATAGTTCTTTAACTTTCTTTTACCCAGTAACTCTCTCTCCCTCTCTCAGGAAGCGTTAATATATTTTCTTTCTTTGCAAGATAGACTTTTGTTATTCAGTTTAGGTTCAATAGCCCCTCTTAAAAAAAGCGGCTCGGCATTTTGAAAAATATGCTTTTATTTTGCGTTTTTAAGCCCGTAGACGCTCGTGAGAAGTTTTTAAGGGGTAAGATAGCTTAAAAGGGTAAAAAACGCTTTAAAAGGCTTTTAAACGCTTATTTTTAAATTTTAGGCTTTTTTTATTTTTATTTTTATTTTTATTCGTGCACCTTATGGAGTGCATCGGTGCACAAAGGTGTACTATATGTAGTGCACCTTTGTGTATTTGTGTATTAATATATATTTTACTTTGTTGTGCATTAACTTGCACAACAATTTGCACAACAAATTATCTTCTAAAAAGTTCCCTATTTATCGCAATTCTTAATAATAGAATTTTTTGTTGTGCAAAACTGCACAATGTTGTGCAAGTTGTGCAAATTCAAATGCACAACACTAAAATAAAGTAAGTATCGGAGTTTTTAATACTTTTGTTGTGCAGGTATTGCACAACACGCACAACACTGCACAACAAAAATCACCTATTTGCACAACATCGCACAACATTCCAAGACAAAGGAAAATATATAAAACGATATCGTCTTATATAGTAAAAAGATTATGTTAAGACCAGGAGAGAAAAAAGAAGGCTAAATTAAGCCTTCGTCTTTTAGGTGTTTGTAAATTGTTGGGCGACTTAATCCTGTTTCTTTTGAAATTTTATTTATATTCCAACTTCCATCTGCTTTTTTATATTCATCTTTAAAAATTCCTGTTACTAAGCTAATAATTTTTTTATGAGCTTTTTCATATTGTGCCTTTGCATTACTTAACGCTCTTTCTCTCCTGGTCATTTTTAACTCCTTTTCTTTTTCTAAGTTTCCTTTGTATTTTGGAATATAGTTCCAGTTATTAACACCTTTAGGATTGTAATTTTCCATTACCCAGTTGTAGATAGCTTTAGCTTTTGCAAAAGGAGTGCTTATACCTTTTTTATGCCCCATAATATCATATCCAATTCGTGCAAGTTCTTTGCAATAATCAAGCGTTAA
>JALUZI010000196.1 GCA_027012045.1 Desulfurococcales archaeon | reverse complement strand
TTATTATTGCGTCTGCAATGGTTATCCGGAGCTTCTCCCTTTCATGCTTCTTCATCTGACCGGTAAGAGATACGGGTTGGAAGTTGACGCTTCTCACAATATCTATGTGTTTCCCCGCGAATTTTATGATGTCACCCATCTCGTGGTCGTTGACTCCTTTGATTAGGGTTGGAACGAGTACAACACTAGTCATACTGGCTTTCCTGAATACTTCGAATATGAATGGTACTTCCCAGTGGTTCTTCCAGTTTGTTTTAGGGGTCACTCCGTCGAAGCTCATGTAGACTGTGTTCACACCAGCCAGTCTAAGTTGCCTTGTATACTCTATTGCTTTTACAGGGTTATTGAAGTACATTTCCGCGAATTTTATTCCATTGGTGTTCAACTGTATGTGCCTTACACCTTCCTCTTTCAGCAATCTTACTATGTCCACTAAATCCTCCCTCATAGTGGGTTCCCCGCCTGTTATCTGTACGGCCATAGTTACTCCTTGGCGCTTGTATCTCCTTATCATGTAGCGTATTTGCTCTAGGCTGGGCTCGTAGATGTAGCCGGCTTTCTCCGCGTAGAAGAAGCAGTACCAGCAACTTAGGTTGCACCTGTTTGTCACGACTAGGTTAGCCAGGGCTGTGTGATTCTCGTGCATGGCGCATAGGCCGCATGAGTATGGGCAGGGTGCTCCTACACCCACGTAGGGTTTCTTTACTCCTTTCCCTGTTTCCTCGAATTTCATGAATCTCTTGTAGAGCTTTGCATCGCCGAAGTATAGTTCTTCGGTCTCACCGTGCTCTGGGCATATCTTTCTGATATAGACTTTTCCGTTCCTCTCGAAGACTCTTGCTGGTAGTAATCTATAGCATATCGGGCATATGCTTGTTGTTATGTTCAGATGCTTCTCTCCTTCCCTTAACGGGGGGAGAGGCCCCCCTAGAGGTATTTTCCTCCCCGCTATCTCCACGTAGGCTTTGCCGTTCTCTACAGTGACCTTGCTGGGCGGTGGAAGCATTTCCTTTGTTTTAACCGTGTTAACTGCCAAATCCATTCACCATCGCTTCGTATCACGGGGATCTATATATATAGGTGTTTACCCTTTTACCCTGATAAAAGGTAAAACACCTAATGTTATTTAACCCTACAAGAGAACAACGGGTCACCAGGTGATAGAAGTGGATGCAGAACTACTCAAGCTCTCCGAAAAACTGGAAGAGAGGGCAGCGTTCTTAGAGCAGAAATTCAAGGATCCCATAATCGAGGTTAACAGGCACAACATTGATGATATAATAAGCAAAAACCAAGTAGTATTCCTATTCTTCACAGCTGACTGGTGCGGCCCATGTATCTCCTACTTGTCAACATACCGAGATTTAGCCATAGAACTCGCGAAGCCCCGCGTCGTCTTCGCCAAGGTAGACGTAGATAAAAGCGCCGATATAGCTGACAGATACCTAATTGACCATATCCCGAGTATAGCAGTGATCGTAAACTCTAAACACGTGGACACTCTTATCGGTAGCATGTCAAAGGATAAGCTGAAGGAAAAACTGTCATCTTACATCTCCCTACCCAATTAACTAGGCAAACCCGGCTTGAGGATCTGGCGTCATGCCGGAGTTATACGATCTCTTCTGGAGCGCGATTAGAGGAGAGTCGTTAGACGAGTTCCTACATTTTATAGGAGAATTAAAAGGTTCCAACAATCTGAAAGAAAGACTGTCCACTTACACTCCTAGGAGTGGAAACGAGCCTATAGACCTGAAATCAATAGTCAGGTCCACACCGATCCAATACAGGTTCCTCGCATTCCTAGAAGAACTTGCATCAGCCCTTATAATCGAGCTAATCAACCTTGAACCATACATCCCCGGTGAATGCGGCAGCCTAGGCGGTTTCCTACAAGAACGTATACATGATGTAGCCGAGTTGACCAGGGATCTAAAACAAGAGGCCAGGGAGTACAGGCTTTCATGGAATGAAACATGGAAGGCAGAGTCTTTGACTAGGTCCTACTTAATGATAGGCAATGAAATGCTTAAGGCCTGCAGACTCGCTAGCTGAACTATTTGATAATAACAGGTAATTACCCTGACGGCTCTTTATAAGCATATCCAGTTCAACATACCTTTTGGATCAATACTCCAATATTACCCTATAGTATCGTCCAGCCATAGTGACTGTGCAGAGGATGATAACAGTGCTCCAGAGCAGGCTAATCGGCATTGTATTAATAGCTGTAATAATAGCTACAGTGGGAACGGTAACAGCGAGGAACTCAACGTACAACCCTATACTGTCCAAGATGACTATATCTGAGAGCAACAATGATTATTCACCTAAAACAGTTCTAAGAGTTTATCTTCTAACCGGGAACAAAACAGAGCTAACACTGATACACAGATATCTTAATACAGACTCAGTGGAGGTTATACCCGTCCACGGCTATTCGATTAACAATGTGTATCCCAAAAGCGTTCTATTAATAGACCTGGATACGGTAAATGTATTCGGCTCCCACGAGATATTGAGTCTTGAAAAACAGTTTTTCGATAAGGGTGGAACGGTTATCTTATATTCCACGAGAGGAGTGGAACCTCTGAAGCTGCAAGACGAGCTGTACAGGTCAGTACCGTCTGCAAGTGAGTCCAATCTATCCAATATAATTAACAGTAACCCCGGGACCTATTACTATGTCTTCGCCTTAAAACTAGCTGGTAGTGATGGTATACCTGTCTACTATAGTCTTTACTCGAACCCACAAGTCACAATGGGGCACAGTGATATCTTCAAGTTTATATCATCCGTTCTACTTGACGACGCAAACATTTAACCCTCTCTTTTTCTAAACTCATCCTTCATTTTCGCGTCAACATATATTACCTGTCACACACCACTCAGTTAAACTATTAAACTAGGAACTAGACGGCGAGAGGATGAGTAATGGATCTTGCTTCATGGCGACTGCTAGCGAGAACTGTTAATAAGGCGGATATAGTAGTCGAGGTTCTAGACATTAGGGATCCTGTCTCGACACACAGTGTGAAACTTGAAGAAATGATTACCGCGCTAGGTAAGCGTTTGATCATCGTTTTGAACAAGAGCGATCTAGTGCCCAGGGAGGTCGCCGAGGACTGGGTATACCAGTTCAAGTCCTCTGGATATGACGCATTCTACGTGTCTGCAACAAAAAGACTTGGGACTAGAAGGCTGAGAGGATACATTAAAGCGGTAGCGAACGATCAACCGTTCACTGTTGCCGTGGTGGGCTACCCGAAAACAGGTAAGTCCAGCATCATAAACGCGTTAAAAGCCAAGCATAGTGCTCAGACAAGCCCCGTTCCCGGAAGCTACGGGTATACCAGGCATGTTCAGCTCTATAAAGTGGAGCCGGGCTTCTACATTATAGACACACCCGGAGTCATTCCTATAGAGGGAGGCTGGCCTGACTCCATTATAAGAGGCAAGAGCCCGGAGGAACTCCAGGATCCTGTCCCGCCGGCTATGGCTCTGATAGAGAAAATTCTAAGTTATAACCCCGACGCGTTCCTCGATGCTTACGGTGTAAACTCGAGAGATCCCCTGGGGATACTGGAGGAAATAGCTGTTAAGCGTGGATGGAGGTATAAGCTTTCAAAGGAACCCCTAATAGAGGAGGCTGCCAGGACTGTTATAAGGGATTACCATAAAGCTAAGATATTATTCTTTGTACCTCCAACGAAACTAAGTTTCCATAGGGGTCGCGGTTGAACGGCGGGTGGTACAGTAGTAATAGTCTTCTAGTATCAATTCTAATGTTATTCATAGTATTGGATCCCATAGGCAATAGTCCATACTTCTACATTCTAACGAGGAACTACTCGAGTGAGGCCAGGAGAAAAATAATCTCGATGAGTGTATCTGTGGCAGCCTTCATAATGCTGTTCTTCGCCGTCCTTGGAGATATTATCTTTGAACTACTGGACGTCACGGTTGACGATTTCAGAATAGCGGCAGGAATAATCCTACTAATATACTTCATAGCCATACTGCTAGAGATAGACCTGGGCCCTAAGCAGGTTTCGGAGGAGAACATTGCAGTTGTACCGCTAGCAATGCCCTTACTCGCGGGTCCAGCGGCGATTTCAACTGTGATATACATCAAATATGTGTGGGGACTCGAATATGCCCTTATAAGCACTGTCGTAAATCTCTTGCTGGCATATCCTATACTGCTGGCCGGTAACATTCTAGCTAAATATATGGGTAAAAATGGTAGCCTCGTATTCGAGAAACTTATGGCGATGATAATGGCGGCATTTGCCGTCTCCATGATAAGGGAAGGGCTACACCTTACAGACTAGGGGACATTGCATTGGGACGATTGTATAGTGTGAAAACCGGGGAACATGTTAATCTAGATGAAGTAGTAAGCAGGATACGTATCCCGCATATTGTTTTCTTCGGAGAGACCCACGAGAACCCCAGTGTAATAGATTGGGAGTTACGGGTTCTCCAAGCTCTATATACACTGGCCTCGAAGAGTAACGCAGAATTCATAGTTGGCATGGAGCACTTCAACATAGAACAGCAAGATATGATCGACGCTTACATTAAAGGCGAAATATCGTGGAGGGATTTAGTAGATATCTACACCGGAGGCCCGGAGGGTTTCAATTTAAACTACTATAAACCTGTCCTCGATTTTGCTCGGGTACACAGTATCGAAATAGTCGGGTTAATGCCTCCGAGGACCGATGCGAAAATAATCGCCAGGAAAGGCTTGGACCAGAGTATTCTAGCTAAGTACGGTTTGTATCCAGACGATGTATCCAGGTACCCTTTGGAGTACCGTGAGAGGTTAATGGATCTGTTTCCACGGGAAGGACCTATGGCACGCATTGATAAGGAAAAGCTTGTTCTAGCCCAGAGCTTCAAAGACCAAGTAATGGCCAAAAGAATCGTTGAAAAACTAGGTTGGCGAACTTTGTTCTATGCGATAATGGGTTCGGGTCATTGCGAGCATGCTGGTAGTGTGCCGGACAGGGTGAGAGCGTTATCTAAAATCGATTCTTCCATCACAGTCATCACTGTAAGACTCAAGAATCTAGAAGAGAATGACAAAGATGTACGTGACAGACTCGCAGGGAATAAGTATATTATCGCGGATTTCATGCTAATCATCTAGAGAAACCTTGGCCTCGTATAAGAATGACTCAGCTGTCCGATCATAGTTGAGAGGTGTACCTAGTTGAAAAGACCTTTATTCCAGGAGGAGATAGGGGGATTCCTTTTCCAAGAATACAGGGAGTTCAAGCCAGACACGCCTAGTTACCTGGTACTCGGATTCCCCGACGCTGGTCTAGTGGGATCGATAACGGTCTCATACATGGTGAAGTCTCTGGGCATGGAAGAAGTCGCTGGTATTGATAGCAAGAGATACTTTCCCCCTGCCACCATAGTGATAGACGGGAATCCTAGGCCGCCGGTGAGGGTTTTCCGCAAAGACAATGTTTACACGTTGGTATCGGAGATACCTTTGCCTCCCCAAGCGTTTTACAGTCTAGCTGAAATGCTCACATACTGGGTCAGGCTCAGGGGATTCACTTTCGTCGTAAGCGTAACTGGGATCGGTGTCCCGAACAGGTTCCAGATAAATAAGCCTAAGCTATACTGGATGGCTACTGACGAGCAGGGCGAGGAGCTCGCGTCTAAGACGGGAGCAGACAAGTTTGTCAACGGAATAATAGCTGGTCCCTATAGTTTAATCTTGAAAGAGAGCATTTCCAGGAGAATATCCAATGTACTCCTGCTTGCAGAGTCATTCCTAGACTTCCCGGATCCTGAGGCGGCTTCCGTCGTGATTGAAGGATTGAATAAGATGATCGGTCTGAATATGAGTGTGGACGATCTTCTCAAGGAAGCCGAGATGATCAAGTTAAAGATGAAGGAACTGATGAGAACGACGAAGGACACAATGATGAAGATGGGGAAGGGACTGGAGTATCAGAGCCCTATAATATACAGC
>JALUZI010000195.1 GCA_027012045.1 Desulfurococcales archaeon | reverse complement strand
GATGCCCGGTATGAAAATCTACCTGCAGCGGTAAGGGTATCTGTTGTCACACCATTGTGGTAAAAGTTCAATGAGAGAGCCGAATCAGGACGTGGATAGCCTATCGCCACGGTGGGGTCGCCAAGAAGGACGTAAAACTCATTGTTTTTACCAAAGAATGAGAGCTCCCCCAGTGCATAGTGTCTGTAGGTTTTCAACTGGCTTAACATTGAAGTCACATAGGAATCATTGGCACTGGAATATGTGGAGTTCGTCGAGGATAGGACAGCAATTGATCCCCCTTTCTTCAGACTAAACTCCTCTGCTATCACCCTTGCAGGAACGATTCTATCGTAGGCCCCTACCTTACACGATGCAATAATGAGAAAGGAATTTTTGAAACCCGCGTGGATATCGGCATAATCCTGGGGGGCAATAAACATCCTTTCATGGGCAAGTACCGTTGGATTGCCATGCATGAAGATGTTTATCAGAAGATGCCCAATGTTGTATTTCCGTTTAAAGTCGCGACGGGCCTGGGGTTTCATCATATTCTGGTCAAAAGGATAGTTGATCAAATAATGGGTCATCACTTCAACAGAATGCGGAATGTAGTGTCTATAAAGGTCGTCCGAATCAAGGGTATGAACGGTCTCATGATGGGTATGGGTATCGTTGTTATACTCGTCGTCAGCAACGAGCATTACCCTGTTTCTCCAGGGCCCGTTACTCTGTCCTGACTCGTAAACCATCACCTTGTCGAGATAGTCTCTCAAATCAGAGCGCGTGCGTGCGCAGATACGGCCGTAAAAAATATCCTCCATGATAAACCCTGTATCCGGCGCTACATCAGCATAAAAGGCGTCAAGGGCACCATGGAAATTGTCGTTGATATCTATAAGATTCCAGGGTTCAAATGGTGGGAAAAGATTGTAAGAAGCTGCACCGGCGAAATTCTTATAGTCGTAGTTTCCATCGCCCACAAATAGCACATAGGTGGGCGGAGGGCCCACAGAGTTGTGATAAACAAAATAAATGAAGTTTCTGATACTCACAGGGTCCGCAACACCAAATCCAAATTCTTCGTAAATGCGCTCGAGAGGAACAAATTCCACATCACCTTGTGTGTAATGGCCACCACTGGAATCTGGCATATAAAGATGGTTTCTACGGTAGCTCATGTAGTTCATCAGGGTGCTTCTAAACATTTCCTTCCCGATAATCAGGTAATCAACTCGCCAATTCTGGTTCCTCAGGTCAAGCTCTGAAGGAGTTCGTATTTCAAGGGATATTGGCGTCAGGTAGTTTTTCTGTATGACGAATTCCTCTTTCCCCATGAGAGAATCGGTGAGCAGGTAGTAGTCACCGTTGTGCCGAAGATTCTCGAAAATCATGACAATGCCTCCCTTGATTTTTGAAACGAGGGGAGTGGTTGTAGACCTGATCTTCAAGACATGCCATCCGGATATATTTTTATTGTAGTAATGATTCACTTTGGACCCCAGGAGCAGACGCTTCTGATATTGGAATTCAAAGAAATCCAGATTGCCGTAATTCAGTGTGTCATTTCTACCGGGTATAGCGCGCATGACTATTTTGAGTTCATTGCTCCCCTCTCT
>JALUZI010000194.1 GCA_027012045.1 Desulfurococcales archaeon | reverse complement strand
CGACAGTATCCCCCCCAGTCCCCGGGTTGAGCCCGGGGCTTTAGGAGGGGACTTGTCGAGCCGGCTACGGGCGCTTTAGGCCCAGTAAGCACCCCGACCACTCGCGGGGCTGGTATTACCGCGGCGGCTGACACCAGTCTTGCCCCCCGCTTATTCCCCCGCCTACCTACAGCGGGGAAAAGCCCCCACGAGGGGGGCACTCGGGGTAGCCCCGTCACGGTTGCCCGCATTGCGGAGTTTTCGCGCCTGGTGCGCCCCGTAGGGCCTGGGCCCTTGTCTCAGTGCCCATCTGGGGGCTCCCGCTCTCACGGCCCCTACCCGTCGTAGGCTTGGCGGGCCATTACCCCGCCAACTACCATGATGGGACGCAGCCCCATCCTCGGGCGCACCGCCGGCGATAACCCCCGGCGGCGCCTTTCGGCGGGGAACCCTTCCAGGCCTCCCCGCCTATCGGGGATTAGCTCCAGTTTCCCGGAGTTATCCCCGTCCCGAGGGTAGGTTAGCCACGCGTTACTCAGCCGTCCGCCACGCCCCGCAGCGGCGGGGCGTTCGACTCCCATGGCTTAGCCCTACCCCGATAGCGGTCGGGTCCGGCAGGATCAACCGGAGTTACGGCCGCGGCTGCCCGCAGCCACGGGCGGGCGTTTGCCGGGCCGCCTGTTCGCGGGCCCAGGCCCTGGGGGATTCGTTCTCCCCCGGGCGTCTGCGGGCTCGCCTCGAAGCCCCTGTCGGACCCGAACTTCTCCAGGGTACGCGCCTGGAGGGGTTCGGGTCCCCACTGGTTAATCGTCACCGGCCCCTTCCCGCCCCGGTGTCTTGCATTGGGGGCGTGGGCCGAGGTTGTTAGTACCCCTTGGCAGGGGTTTTAATCCTTATGGTCTGGTAAGAGTAGCGTGTTGTCATTGGTAATACCGGTTTCAATGGTGTGCCCGCGGCTGGAGGCTGGGGGCTCATTCATACCCCTCTAGCGGGGTGTGGGGCTCTGCCCCTGGGTCGCCCCCGCGCCGCCGCCGGGAAGCCGCGGGCCGACTTGTATTCGTCCGTGAAAGGCGGGTATAACCCCTTGGGTTCAAGGCCTCCCTGCTACTTCTCTGGGGCGCCCATCATAAAGCCTAGCAGGAAGCTGCCGAGGAGGTTAACGGTGCAGGTCCCTAGGAAAACAGCCATGAATCCGTCTTATCTTCCCCGCGAAGACGATTAGTACATCGGTCAGCGATAGCCGCAAGAGAGTCCACTGGGCTTAGCTCGCCGTATCCCCCAGGGTTTAAGGGTGCTCTCGGCGGCTCATCCCTGCGCGGGGACACCATCGGCCCCCTTCAGTAAGGGGCCTAGTGCCCTTTCGAGCCAAGTCATAGCCGCCATCCTCGTTAGATAGTGTTCCCGCCCTATTTACCCTGGTATTGTCTTCTGACATAGCGTGTGCAGACAAAGCCCTCGGTACCTGTATACTCGCGTGGCCGCTCGTAAGTAGGGGGTTCCCATGGCGGGAACGAGAGCGTCGCAGCCCGGCTAACGGCTTCTAAACCCGCTCGCCTAGCTAGCCCGTCTATCTCTTCTACAGTATAGAACCGGGCGACACTGTAGAAAGGGTGGCCCTCGCGGGCCATGCGCATG
>JALUZI010000193.1 GCA_027012045.1 Desulfurococcales archaeon | reverse complement strand
CCTCAAAGAAATAAAGTAACCCCCCTCCTGTCATACCTTACTGGAAGACGAGTGTCTCCCCGTTCTCGGGGATAACTATTTCCTCAACTCCCACATCATCCCTGAGCCTCTCCGCCAGGTGTTTCTGCACGTTGTACTCTCCGTGGACCAGTATTACCCGCTTCAACCCCTCCAAGCCGCGGACGGTCTCTAGTATACCGTTCATATCAATATGGCTGGAGAAGTCGAACCACTCCAGCCTAGCCTTAACCTCGATATCCTCCTCCGCGTATCTGCCGGTCTCCAGTATCTCCCTACCCGGAGTCCCCGGCGCCTGGTAGCTGACTAGGAACACCCCGTTCTTCTCGTCCCCAGCCATCTTCTTGAAGTAATACAGGCTAGGCCCGCCCTTCAGCATACCGGCGGACGCTATGATAACACCGGGTTTCCTGGTGGCTTTCCTCCTGTCCCTCCAGCCGTTAACAATAACATAGTCCTTGACAGCGCTGTCCAGAAGGTCGTGCCTCCTAATGTACTCGCTGTAGTTGTGGTAGATCAAAGCCACCTCTCTGATCATACCGTCAATATACACCGGTCCCCCGCAGTCGTTCTCGTGGAGCAGCATCATAAGCTCCTGCCCCCTACTAACACTGAACGCCGGCACAAGCACGGTTCCACCGGCCTCGACAACCTCCTTCACAGCCTTAACGAACCTCTCCTCAGTAGCCTTCCTAGGCGGGTGGTTCGAGTCACCGTATGTCGACTCGATTACTAGCGTGTCCACCTTGACACCCCTGAGCTTATGGGGCCCCACGAGCCTCGTCTCAATATTGTTCAGGTCACCCGTGTAGAGAACCCTGTGCCCATCCACCTCCACTAGGAAGGCGCTGCTCCCAGGTATGTGGCCCGAGTCAAGCAATGTAATACTATACGGGCCGGCCCGAACGGTCTCCCCGTAATCGTGTCTCTCGGCAGTCTTAACCATGGTGTCCACTGCGTAGTTGTCGAAGGGCAGGTTAGGCCCGTTCAGCTTGATGAAATCGTAGAGGAGGAGCCTCGACACCTCCACCGTGACCGGTGTAGCGATGAGCCTGGGCACGGTGGAGACGAACAAGGCGGGCACAGCCCCCACGTGGTCCAGGTGGCTGTGAGTGACCCCGATAGCCTCGATGTCCCTGGGCCTTACGTGGCCCGGGAATACTGGGAGGTCGTCCTCGTCGAAGTTAACACCGTAGTCCAGGAGGACAGGCTTCCCGCCCCTCCTGCCTACTAGGAGGGCTGCCCTGCCTACCTCCCGGCCGCTTCCAAGCACGGTAATCTCAATAGTCGCCAAGTCTCCTTCATCCCCGCGTTTATCACTGGTTCGTAGACTTTTAACCCGCAAGGCCTTATATAATGATATGAAGCAGGCGTGAGAGGGAAGGTGTCTTGATGGGATTGAACCCCCGTGACCTCAAGAGAATGTTCAAGCGCATGGGAGTAAAAGCAGACATCCAAGACCTATCCGACGCGGAGCAGATAATAATTCAGCACACAGACGGGAGGAGAAGCATAATCGAGAACCCCCAGGCAACCCTCATCAAGCTAGGAGGCACAGGCCAAGTAATGCTAAGCGCAACCGGGTTCCTCCGCGAAGAACAGT
>JALUZI010000192.1 GCA_027012045.1 Desulfurococcales archaeon | reverse complement strand
TATGGCAAAAATTTTATCTTAAATTTACCTTCTGGTTTCTTTATCTCTTGTATAGGGTTCATATTAATACACCTCTAATAAAATTAGGGCGGAAAACCCGCCCTATTATTTAGAATAATCCTTTAATCTCACCTGTTTCAACATCAATATCAACATTATAGCCAGCTGGTGTTTTTCCAAGGCCTGGCATTGTTCTCATTTCACCACAAAGAGGATAAAGGAATCCAGCACCAGCTGAAGGTCTAATATCTCTAATTGGCAATCTGTATCCAGATGGCACACCTTTCCATGTAGGCTCATGGCTTATAGATAAGTGAGTTTTAGCCATACAGATTGGTAATTTATCTAAACCTTGCTTTGTATATAATTCAATTTTTTGTTCAGCAAGTGGTGAATAATCAACACCATCAGCATTATACATTTTAGTTGCAATAGTTTCAATTTTTTCTTTAATTGGTGCTTCCAATGGATAAAGAAATTTAAAGTTCTTTGGATCAAAATTATCAGCTGCATCAATAACTGCTTCAGCAGCTTCAACAGCTCCTTTTCCACCATGCATCCAAACTTCAATTGGATAACATGCATGAGCACCTGCCTCAAGTGCAACCTTTCTTATTACCTCATGTTGTTCATCTGTATCATCTTTAAATCTATTAATTGTAACAACTACAGGGACACCAAAATATTTTGCATTTTCAATATGTTTTGCAAGGTTTGCACATCCTTTTTCTAATGTTTTTAAGTCACCTTCTTCCTTAATTAATTTAACCAACTGTTGAGCATTTAAACCAATAAGTTTTTCATTTGGGAATCCATGCATTGTTAATGCTCTTACTGTACATGTTAAAATTACACATCTTGGGATAATTCCTGAATATCTACATTTAATATCCATAAATTTTTCCATACCAAGATCAGCAGCAAATCCACTTTCTGTAATTACATAATCAGCCATTTTAACAGCTACTTTATCAGCAATAATTGAACTGTTACCATGAGCGATATTTGCAAATGGACCTGCATGAATAAAAGCTGGATTTCCTTCAAGAGTTTGAATTAAGTTTGGTTTTAAAGCATCTTTCATAAGAACAGTCATTGCCCCCGCAACACCAACATCTTCTGCAGTAATTGGTTTTCCAGATTTATCGTAAGCAACAATAATTCTTCCAATTCTTTCTCTTAAATCTTTTAAATCTGTTGCAAGAGCTAGTATTGCCATAACTTCTGATGCAACGGATATATCAAAACCACTTTCTCTTGGCACTCCATCAAGTTTTCCTCCTAAACCTATTACAATGTTTCTCAAAGCTCTGTCATTAACATCTACTACTCTTCTCCATGGGATATTAAAAATATCAATATCAAGTTCATTCAACCTAATTCTATTATCAAGATATGCTGCACATAAATTGTGTGCAATTGATACTGCATGAATATCTCCTGTAAAATGCAAATTTAAATCTTCCATTGGTACCACCTGTGAATATCCTCCACCAGCAGCACCCCCTTTAATTCCAAAAACAGGCCCCATTGATGGTTCTCTTAAACAGACAAAACATCTATCCCTTTCTCCCTTTTTCCCTTTTACTTCTCTTAAATAATAATTTAAAGCCTCTGTCATTC
>JALUZI010000191.1 GCA_027012045.1 Desulfurococcales archaeon | reverse complement strand
GGCTCCTAATACTCCTCGCCGGGCAAGGCTCACGGGGCCTCCATAAAGCCCTTGTTGAGCTTAAGAGGCAGGCAGTCCTGCTGGAGAGTAGGAACGCCGGGTGGCCCATAGCCGCCATGGCGCTATCCCTAGGTGTAAAGCTCGAGAAGAAAAACCATTACACAGTTGGCCTCGGAGAACTGCCTTCCCCCGAGCATATCAGTAGAGCACTCATAATTGGGAGGCGGACGGTGATCCTTTACCTCGTAATAGTAATATCCCTGTACATCCTGCTCGCCCATGCCGTAGGCTGGTTCTAGGCGGGATTGTTTTAATACTAGTCACGCGCTAATTGAATCATGGTTTCAACCCTGTTCCAATCAGGCGTGATTCGCTACACGGTACATGTGTGTGATGAGGGTGGATAGGATTGCCTAAAGTTCCAGTCAAACTAGTCTCGTGGGACGAGATCGTCGACTGGACCCGGGGGCTAGCCGGCGAGATCAAAGGGTCGGGCTGGAATCCCCAGGTCATAGTAGCAGTCGCGAGAGGGGGCTATGTGCCCGCCAGGCTACTAGCAGACTTCCTAGACGTTACAAACATGCTTAGCGTACAGAGCCAGCACTGGACCGAGGCGGCTAAGGCTGAGGAGAGGGCCATACTGAAATACCCATACAAAGTGGACCTCAAGGGCGAGGACGTCCTCGTCGTCGACGACATTGTGGATACTGGTGAAACCCTGAGGCTGGCACGGGACTATGTGAGGGACAACTGGAACCCTGGGACAGTGAAGACAGCAGCTCTACAGTGGATAAGTAGCGTAGCCAAATTCAAGCCCGACTACTATCTCATCGAAGTCAGGGACTGGACCTGGTTCCAGTACCCCTGGACAAGGCTTGAAGACCTCAAGGACTTCCTGAAGAGAATACTAAGGGAGGACGAGAGGCTCAAGCAGGAGTTCAGCATGGAGCTGCTAGAACGGGTCTTCAAGGAGTGGTACGGCGTGAGCCCAGGGGACTTCGGGTTCTACTGGGATTTGGCCATAAGCGACCTAGTTAAATCCGGGTTCCTCAAAGAAAAATAGGTCATAGAGCATGGAGGCTGATCGTATTGGTGCTGGAAATAACCAGGCCCGGAGAGGCGCGGGCGCATGTTGGGATAATAGGTGGCTCCGGTATATATGACCCGGGGTCGCTGGATAACCCTGTGGAGGTGAAGGTCCACACTCCCTACGGGGAGCCGAGCGACTTCATAACTATAGGCGAGATCGAGGGTGTCAAGGTGGCTTTCCTGCCAAGGCACGGCCGGGGGCACAGGATTCCGCCTCACATGATTAATTACCGGGCCAACATGTGGGCGCTGAAAGCCCTCGGTGTCAAATGGGTCCTCAGCGTCTCCGCGGTTGGGAGCCTGAGGGAGGACTATAAGCCGGGGGACCTAGTTGTCCCTGACCAGTTCATAGATATGACGAAGAACCGTAAGTACACGTTCTTCGACGGGCCAGTAACCGTCCACGTGAGCATGGCGGATCCGTTCTGCAGGGACTTATCAGAGAGAGTATACGGTGTGGTGAGGGATCTCGGCTACCCTGTCCACATGGGTGGAACGTACATCTGCATAGAGGGCCCCAGGTTCTCCACGAGGGCTGAGAGCAGGGTGTGGAAGGAAGTCTTCCACGCTGACATCATAGGCATGACACTCGTCCCGGAGGTTAACCTCGCATGCGAGCTAGGGCTGTGCTACTCTACCCTGGCAATGGTCACCGACTACGATGTGTGGGCTGACCACCCGGTGACGGCTGGTGAGGTTGAGAGGATTATGAAGAGCAACATAGAGAAGGCACGGAACACTATAGTCAAGCTAGTCCCCCGCCTAAAGGATGACCCCGACGAGTCCAAGTGCACATGCTGCAACGCGTTGGAGAACGCTATCGTTTAAACCCTGGGGTACTAACCCGCTATTTTATTTTGACCCTACCCGAACAATCATTCTCCCCGACGCGGTGAATGTGTATTGGCTGATAAGCTCGTTAGAATGATTAGTGAAGCCGAGGCCAGGGCCTCTAAACTAGAGCCCCCGGAGACCAAAGGTAGAACACTGATACTTCACTGCAACACAGGGTTAGGGCCAGCATATATCTACTACTGGACACTGAGGCTCGGCGGTGTAGAGGGAATAGAAATCCAGGACTGCGTGACGGGTATGAGTAACCTACTACCCTACACGGACTATGACAGTGTAATCATATGGAGCAACCACCCGTCAGACCCGACGCTCGTAGCGGCATACCAGAACTCAACACTAATGGGATACGATACAAGGATAATCACGCCCCCGCTCCCACCTGCTCTAGAGGAGTACTTCGACCCCGGCGACCTAACCCTTGTGGAAGGCGGCTCGCCCTACTTCACTATGAGCATAGCTGGACTGGAGTGGGCTATTAGAAGAGTGGGTAAAAAAGGGTTGAGGTTTGAGAGGCTCACTAGTATAGGCGAAGAGGGGTTTGCAGGGATCTTTGAAGGGCTAGTTGGCGAGTATACCGGTGAATTAGAGTTATTGGAATCATTTAAGGGTGACCCCGGGGTAACCATTATCCATACCCCAATGCAGGTTCCAGCAGTCATACACCACTACCTGCTCGACCCGTCCATACGTGTTTTCCCGGGCTGGACGTACAGGGAGGGCCTCAAGGTTTCACCTTACACTGTATTCTACGGTACTAGCGTCGAGGAGAGCTACTACAAGGACCTATGGTTCAGGCTTAGGGACTCCAGGGTTGTTAAGATAGTTTTGAACGTTGACCCTGTCACTGCGCCGGTTTATACTATGATGCTTCAGGGATTTGTTTACGGTAGGATTGTTTGAAATTGGTTAAAAACCGGACTGCTGGTTTAGGCTGCTTCCCCGTAGGTCGTGGCTACATAGTCCTTTATTGCCTCTTCGTCCGCTATGAACTTCCTCTTCATGGGTTTCACCTTGATCTTCCCGTGTTCTCTCCTTATGACTATACTCATACTCCTTCACCTCTAATTGTCTAATATTGCTTCTAGAAGTTATAAAGAGTGGTACGAGAAGTGTTAGACAAAAGTATAACTATGCGGGGGTCTCGGTAACAAATACTAACCATCTTCGATGGCCTTAACTATACTCATCTTCAAAGCTTTGAGGTTATCCTCGGCGAGAGCCTCGTGCTCGCTGACGTAAATCGGCTTCCTCCCTCTTCTCCACAGGTAGAAGCACATTCCCGGGGCTCCAAGGGTCTTGCCCCCGCATTTATCGGTGAATAAGCCTTTTACAACTATGTCGGACAGGCTGGCATTCCTCCTGTAGAACTCCTCGCTTGTAATGTTCCCATACCTTGCTACAATGATGCCCATTTTCTTAAGCGTGAACAGCTCATTAAGCAGCTCGCTGAAGTACGTTTTATGGTCTACTATGGATTCGAACACGTCGATACCGTGGAAGAGCACAAGGTCCGGCTTCCGTTCCTCGGCCATGAGGGTCTCATATGCCAGTAGCTCAGTCATGCTTGTACCCGAAGGGTTAATCGACCTTATCTCAACGTATTTCCGGATGAACTCCTCGGCTTCTCCGCCGGTTACTCCAAGGGCTAGAAGGGCTTCCTTTATCAGGTTCTTTGCTTCCTCTGCTCCGTACCTGTATGTTATGAATAGTCCCCTCAGCCTGTTCGTAGCTACCAGGTCGAGCACTATGTATATGGACTGGAGGAACCTCGCGTCGGGCTGGCATGAGACTAGGATTGTCTCCCCCTTATTCACGTATCCAATGTAATCCCTGAGCACTGGGAAGCTCAGTGTGTACCTTCCTTCCCCTCCGACCCTTATGTCCTGGGTTGTCGGTGCGGGGAACGTTCTGAATCCTCTGCTGGTTATTGCGAAGGGTATCTTTGCTAGTCTCAGGTGGGAGCCCCGGGCTTTCTTTATTTCCATCTCCCTGACTAGGAGTCCTCTCTCGAGCCTGTACTTGAGTAGTATGAGCATGTCTGCTACGAACTCTATGTTTCCTAGTCTTAGGTTTTCCTCTCCGAACGGGAGCTCCGCGAGGAGTATTACAACTCCATTAATAGATTTCGGCAGGTTATACATGTAGTTCTGCACCATAGCCCTCTTCTTCGGCTCAACCAGCAAGCTATCCAACACAGGTGTCACAGAGTCGATGACTATCATCCGCGGCTTCTCAGTAACCACGAGATCGTTGATCACCTGCATGACCTCGGACGGCTTAAGGGTCACCGGCAGCCTAACATACTTGAAGAGGCCCTTATCCTCGTACTCCTCTAGGTCTATTCCAATGTTCCTCATCATACTGTACAGTTTATCCTTGTCCTCCTGGAACGATATGTAGAGGCACTTCTCCCCTCTCTCCATGTTATCCGCGCATATGCTTACCGCAAGAGTAGTCTTACCCGCTCCGGGATGACCGCCTATCACGACGAGAGAGTAGGGGTTAAACGTCTTCTCCGCCAGTTCGTCGAGCCCCTTGATCCTCGATGTAAACATCGCCAATTCAACCCCACCCTCCCCCTGTTCCCTCCCATATTAAAATATTATATAATATATTGAAATAATCCTTTCTTTCGAATAGTTGAAACAATGATTAAGACCGTAAACTAACAAGGTTCACCTTCTACATTACACTGGAAGCTTGACTAGTCAAGACGGTGACTTTAATAAACACCAGAAGCCTCCATGACTAACTGACCGGTGGGTAAAGATGAGTATTGAAGGCGCGAAGAACAGGTTAATCGACTACGTTAAAGGAATGAGCGTTGCATGGTTCTCCTTCAACCTAGCCACATCAGCAATCATACTCAGCAGCTTCGCCCTAGGAAACCTGGAGAGAATAGAAGCCCTAATCGGAATCGCACGGATACTAGCCGCTGTGAACACACTAGTCTTCATAACAACATCAATCCTCTACGTCGCCAGGGTAATCCTGGGATGGGACAGCTTCAAAAAGCTCCTCCGCAACCCGGTGGAGTCACCCTTCCTCACAGTTACAGCCATATCAGCCATGCTACTAAGCCTCGACTGGAGCCTCGTCCTCGGCAACACAGTGATGGCGGCGGTGTTCTTCTACACCGGCCTAATAGTCCACACAGCCCTATTCATAATAGTCCTATACGTCATGGAGAGGCACCCCGGGGTACAGGTCCACTACATGAACCCCGGCTGGTACATGCCAGCAGTGGGAAACGTCCTAGTCCCATACGTCGGCATGATACTGTCCTCCCAGGGGATACACGTCTCGAAAAGCCTACTCGGAATATACCTCGGGACCGGGACAATAATGTGGATGGCCCTATTCACAATATGGCTCTACAGGTCCATATTCTTCCACCCACCACCAGCCAGGCTCATGGCCACCACATGGATAAACCTAGCCCCGCCGGCCGTTATACCCCTGTCATACGAGGCACTCCTCGGCTTCACCCCCTCAGTATACCACAAGCTACTCGGGGAAACCGTGGGCACGCCGTTCAACCCCTTGGCGACACAGCTCCTAGTAGCAGTGTTCGACTTCTTCTACTACACGTTCTGGGGCGCCGCCGGCCTGCTCTTCGCCCTCGTGATCGCTATAACACTAGGCCACCTGTACAGGAGGGACATAGAGTTCGCGGAGAGCTGGTGGGCATTCGTCTTCCCCCTAGCGGCATACACGATATCAACGATACACCTATACCTGCACCACCCAGGGGACACATGGCTTGTCAAGTACGCCTGGACGCTCTACGCGCTGGCATGGCTATTCTACCTTGTAACAACAGGGTTCAGCCTATACTACAGCTACGAGGAACTAGTCAAGAAGGTGCCCAAAGAGGAAATACCGAGGCTAGCCAGGCCCCTACCCGAAGACCTCCTCCGGAGGAAACAGGGGGAACCAGCGTAGGCCCTCCTATTTAAGGAGGGCGAGAACCCTCGCCGGGGAACCCGTGGCACCCTCAATTTTCAACGGGGCAACAATGACGTCAACGAGTTTATTCCTCACCACACCCGGTAATACCAGGTTCTCAACAATCAAAACACCACTACCAAGCAGCACCCTGTGGACAGGATAGGGCTCCCTGTCCGGGCTAGGCGAATCCACGC
>JALUZI010000190.1 GCA_027012045.1 Desulfurococcales archaeon | reverse complement strand
CCTCATACTACAGCATGCAGGGGTGAAGGCTTGGGTCGCCGGCCTAGCCCTACTATTACTCCACCTATTCACATTTGATCCCATACTGAACGCTGCGAGAACATGGGATATGAGGGTTATGTCCGTGCTAGCAGCTCTGAATGTCGCTCCTTACCTATTAATACTAGCTACCGGGAACACCTCCTTAATTCCTGTCCTCTCGATATCGATAGTTATCCTAGGGATACACTTCTACACCGTCTCGAGGAGAAAGTGGCGTGACCCGCTGGTCTACATAACCGGGTCCGCCATACCCGTGCTCGCCTCCCTTGTTATTCCAGTAGCCTCTACCGGGTTTATCTCAAGCAGAGCCCTGGTGTTCTGGGCTCTCACTACGATACACGTTGTCGCAACCGCGGCGTACATAGAGTCCCTCCTCCCCTTCAGGGAATTCACACCGAAGGGAGGCCTATTACTATGGATCCCCGCTTACCTGTTCATCCCATACAACCCGTTGACACTAATAGCCCTCGTAGAGCCAACTGTGAAGTTCTCCAGGCAAGCACTCAAACCCGTTAAACTAGACTTTTCCCCGTTGGAGCTGAGGAGGCTGGGTTGGAGGGAGTTCGCCAGGTTCATGATATATACAACCCTGCTCCTAGCAATCCTCATGACGGCGTGACTCTTAAATACCTACACGTCTCACCCGTCAACTTGAACTCTAGAGAGGTGCCGGGGTGTGCGTTTTAACTGACCGGGACTGCGATCTCGTATCCAAACTGTCGGACCGGGCGAAAATTCTCCTCTCGGAACAGGAGAAAGAAGAGATCTGCCAGAGAGTAACTAGCATCAAAGAACTCTTCTCACAGCTCGACAAAATAGAAGTAGAGGACATAAAACCGCTGTACCACGTGTTGGAAGTATCGGGTAAAACCAGGGAAGACGAGGCTGTACCATTCGATCATACAAGGATAAGGAGGAGCCTGAAGGGAAGATTCAAGGAAGACTACATAGAAGCTCCCTGGAAAGGTGGGTACGAGTGACTAGCGTATCATATCTAGCGAAAAGTATAGCAGGAGGAAACATAGACCCTCACAAGCACCTCGAGGAAGTCCTCGCGAGAATAGGGAAATGGGAGGCCAGGGTCAACGCATATACCTACCTACCGGGAGAAAGGGAGTTACATGACAGTGTCGAGAAACAATCCAAGATCAAGGGTAGGCTTACGGGTGTACTCGTGGCTGTCAAGGATAACATCTCAACAAGCTGGATGCCGACCACAGCCGGCTCCAGGATGCTTTACGGGTACACTCCACCGTACAATGCCACTGTGATAGAGAAGCTGCTGGCTGAGGGTGCAGTGGTTATAGGCAAGACGAACATGGACGAGTTCGCCATGGGTTCAACAAGCGAGAACACGCCTTACGGCCCTGTAAGGAACCCGTGGTGCCTTGACTGCACAGCGGGAGGGAGCAGCGGGGGGAGCGGGGCTGTACTAGCTTATGGCGGGGCCGACCTGGCTCTGGGAAGCGATACCGGGGGGAGCGTCAGGCTCCCGGCTGCGTATACCGGTACAGTGGCTTTGAAACCCACCTATGGAACCGTCAGCCGGTACGGGCTTATACCTTACGCTAACAGCCTCGAGCA
>JALUZI010000189.1 GCA_027012045.1 Desulfurococcales archaeon | reverse complement strand
CTCCGCGCCGCCCTCACTAGCGGCCCCGAGGATTTTTGGTGTAAAGATCTCTGTGAACCCCTTGCTCCTCAAAACCTGCCTGAAAACCTCTGCCACTTCAGCTTCTATCTGGAAGATGAGCCTTATCTTATCGTTCCTCAGATCAAGGTACCTGTAGTCGAGGCGTTTCGCCAGAATAGTCTTCTCAGGCTCCCTCACATCGATGGGCAACGGCTCAGCGGGCGACAGGACTTCCAGCTCGGATACGACAACCTCCCTCCCACCGGGAGCCTCGGGGTTCTCCTTTAGCACACCCTTAGCTGCAATTACACTTTCAACACTGAGCTTCCTAGCAAGCTTCCATGCTTCAGGGGAAATATTCTTCCTCACAACAAGTTGTATCCTACCGGTCCTGTCTCTCAGAACTATGAATACGAGGCGGCCGATGACCCTTATGTGCTCAGCCCACCCCGCCACAACAAGCTCCTTGTCAACCAAGCTGGGGTCTCCTAGTAGTTCACTTGCAGTCCTCCTCAACGCCAGGTTCAACGGCAAATCTCCCACCCTTAGGACACTCCTAATACCTGGAAGAGAAAAGAATGTCCCATATATAAACAATAGCCGACAGCAACTATTACACCCGAGGAGGCGTATTGCCGGCACGGAGATACAACAGTCAAGGCAGAAGCGCTTGCAGGCCTAGAAGCGGATATACCCTGGTAATAGCGGAGAAGCCCAAGGCTGCTGCCAGGATAGCCCAAGCCCTAGGAGCCAAGATCCGGTGTAGCAGTGGGAGAGCTCCATACTACATAGGAGACAACGGTTCCATCGTGATAGCGTCGGCGGCCGGACACCTATACGGGCTCTATACCAGGGAGAGAGGCTACCCCGTGTTCAGCTATGAATGGGTGCCTATACACGAGTATGACAGGAGTGCAAGATACCTGAAGCCCTACTATAACCTCCTCTCCAGGCTAGCTGGACACGCTTCGCTATACGTGAACGCCTGCGACTATGACATTGAGGGAAGTGTGATCGGGTACCTTATAATAGCTAAAATGGGCGACCCGAAGAGAGCTAGGAGAATGAAGTATTCAACCCTCACGCCAAGCGAGCTCAGGGAAGCATGGAGGAGGCTCGAGCCACTGGACAGGGAGATGGTTGAAGCGGGAATAGCCCGGCACGAGGTTGACTGGCTATGGGGTATCAATATTAGCAGGGCTCTAATGGACCTAGCCAAGAAAGCCTCCGGTCAAAGGGTAATACTGAGCGCTGGAAGAGTTCAAAGCCCCACGCTGGTGAAGGCCTACAAGGACTGGCTGGAGAGGGCTCTCCACATACCTGACCCACAGTTCGACGTTATAGTAACCCTCGAAAAGAACGGAGTGGAGTTCAGTGCAAGCCACAAGTCCCCATTGCTGGGAAGTAGGAGGGAAGCGTTGGATCTGGCGAGGAGAATAGAGGAAGACGGTAGGCTTAGAGTAATATACGTGGAGCGCACCCCATACGAGAGGAGGCCTCCTCCCGCATTCAACCTCCCAGACCTCCAAGCCGAGGCCTCGAGGATCTATGGCTACGCGCCGAGCGAGACGCAGAAGCTCGCAGAGGACCTTTACCTCGCAGCCGCGATAAGCTATCCTAGGACAAAC
>JALUZI010000188.1 GCA_027012045.1 Desulfurococcales archaeon | reverse complement strand
CAGGACAGCTACGAGTTCGCAGGCCTCTTCCACAGGCTATGCGGGGTTACCGAGGAAGACGTGAAGACGGGGAGGGCTATAGGGATGAAGGTAAAAGCAAGGTGGAAACCCCCGGAGGAGAGGACGGGGAGCATCCTAGACATGGAGTGCTTCGAACCCATAACAACCGGGGAGGGAGGTGGGGAACAGTGATATGGAACCGCGAGCCCAGGATAACCGCGTATAAACACGTAGACGGGTCAATGGAGGTAGACACGTTCAGATACACGCCAGGCAAAGGAGGACTGAGACTAGCGGAAGCCCTCAAGAAAGGTAGAATAATCGGGGAGGACTGCGGGGACTACATACAAGTCCCGCCGAGAGGCTTCTGCCGGGACCTAAGCAAGCCAAGGGAATACATAGAGTTGCCGGAGGACACCTTGTGGTACGTGGACACGTTCACAATAGTCGAGGAGAACGGGGAGCCGCAAGTAATAATCCTGGCGAGACCTGAGGGAGAACGGCTGACAGGCGGGCTGATACACAGGCTGAAACCGGGGCTACCAGTATACATAGGAATGCCGGTCAAACCAGTCTTCAAGCCGCCCGAGGAGAGGAAGGGGACAATAGAGGACATACTATACTTCGACGAGTACACATGAACACACCTTATTCTTTTCTTTATAACAGGCAAGAACGTCTAGGATACATGTGTTCTCCCCGGTCAGCTGTTCAACATATAAAAGTCCCAGTGTACCCATAGCCATCCTAGGGCTAGACGGTAACAGGTGTAGCAGCAGTGTCCAGTGATCCCATAGGCGAGGTGTTCCAGAGGCTTATAGAAGAGATCTACTGGGTTGAGACTCTGGAGGAGGCTGAGAGGATTCTCGCTGAGAAGCTCCGCCTCCTAGACGAGGATCTCAGGGAGGTCCTGCTTGAGAAGAGGCGTGTCTACTGCAAGGATATTCAGAGCATAAGCGAGCCTATACAGCTGCAGTTTGTAGCTGAGCAGGAGCAGGACGAGGGTTTGAAGGCACTTCTCAGCATTAGGAGCCTTATAAGCACCGGGTACCTGCTACAGTGTACTCCGTCGTGGCAGGAGATGGACCCGGAGACTAAAGCCAAGTTCCTAGCGCCGCTCTACAGGGCTAGCTACGCTTTCGAGCTTTACGTTAAGACTGGGGATAAGAAGTACCTGGTCGACGCTGAGAAGATGCTTAACATCCTATTCGAGAGGAGTAGGAAGCACGGTCTACTCAAGGAGCTGAACTCACATATTGAGGATGTTTTGAACGAGTACTACGAGGACATGGAGGAGTAGCCCGCGTTGACCGTGAGCATAGTCCAGGTCGGCTTCGGTAATGTGGGGAGGACACTAGCGAGGATACTGGCGGATGACACAAAGGCTTACAAGGTGCTGGCATTCTGCGACTCCCGAGGGTGCGCGGTAAAAGAGGGCGGATTCGCGAGCAACGAGATACATAGCCTCCTACAGGTTCCCCGTGGAGGCCTATCTGACACTCAGTACGGGTACAGGGGCAGTGTTCACAGGCTCCTAAACACTCTGAACCCGGATGTGGTTGTCGACGTGAGGCCCAGCGTTTACAGCGACCCTGACCTTGAGATATACGCGCTGCAGCCCAGGCTCGAGTACCACATTGT
>JALUZI010000187.1 GCA_027012045.1 Desulfurococcales archaeon | reverse complement strand
TTCTCCCTCAGGTCTCGCCAGGATTATTACTTGCGGCTCCCCGTTCTCCTCGACTATTGTGAACGTGTCCACGTACCACAAGGTGTCCTCCGGCAACTCTATGTATTCCCTTGGTTTGCTTAGGTCCCGGCAGAAGCCTCTCGGCGGGACTTGTATGTAGTCCCCGCAGTCCTCCCCGATTATTCTCCCTTTCTTGAGGGCCTCCGCTAGCCTTAACCCTCCCTTGCCGGGTGTGTATCTGAACGTGTCTACCTCCATTGACCCGTCTACGTGTTTATACGCGGTTATCCTGGGCTCGCGGTTCCATATCACTGTTCCTCACCTCCCTCCCCGGTTGTTATGGGTTCGAAGCACTCTATGTCCAGGATGCTCCCCGTCCTCTCCTCCGGGGGTTTCCACCTGGCTTTTACCTTCATCCCTATCGCCCTCCCCGTCTTCACGTCTTCCTCTGTCACCCCGCATAGCCTGTGGAAGAGGCCTGCGAACTCGTAGCTGTCCTGCCGGTAGCCGGGTGTCTCTAGTCTCACTACTCCCACTATGACTGGCTCCTCGAGTCTGCCGCGCTTGGCGGATATGTAGCTTATTACCGCCGTTGATATCTCACCCCTGTCGGGTAGCTCCACGAACTCGTCGGTGGGCCTGTGGCAGTACTCGCAGTAGCTCCTCGGCGGGACGAATACTCTGCCGCACCTCCTGCATACCGCTCCGATTATCTTACCGTTCCTTAGGCCCTCGAGGAAAACTGAGACTGCGTAGCCAGCGGAGAACTTGTACCTTGTGTACGGCTTGTAGTATATTACGCCTGGCAACTCCTGGAAGTCCTGTTCCTTTAACCTGGTGCCTTCTAGCCTCACTTTGTCTTCACCTCCCGAGGACTATGACTGTTCCAACCTGCATGAGATCACCCCATGCCTGGGCTACTCCCCTGTAGACCTCTTTCTTAACCTGCCTCGCCCCCGCCTTGCCTGCTAGCTGCCAGTATATCTCTATCGTCTTCATCACTCCGGCCGCCGCTATAGGGTTCCCTACTCCAAGCAAGCCGCCGCTAGGGCTGCTCGGGAGCTCGCCGTCCCTGTCGTAGTAACCCTCCTTTACCAGTTTCCACGCCCCGCACCTCGGTGCCAGCTGGAGGCCTTCTAGGTGGTGGAGCTCCTTGTAGTCGAACGGGTCATATGGCTCCGCTACGTCTATCTCCTTCATAGGCCTCTCTATCCCGGCCATCTTGTATGCCATCCTCGCGGCGTACTCGACGTACCTGGGGTAGTATAGGTCTCTGTTATACCAGTGCGTGTTGTCCAATGTCCACCCGACTCCCTCTACGTAGACGGGGTTGTCCGTGTACCTCCTTGCCACCTGCTCTGAGGCGAGCACCATCGCGGCGGCGCCGTCGCTCACCGGGCTTATGTCGAGCCTGTTGACGGGCCATACGAGTGTCTCACTGTTCAACACGTCCTCGACGGTTATCTCAGCGGCGGCCTGTGCGGCTGGGTGGTCTAGAGCGTTCTTCTTGTTCTTGACTGAGACAAGCGCGATATCCTCTTTCCTAGCCCCGCACCGCGCCATGTACCTCCTCATCTCCATGGCGAATATCCATATCAGGTTCGGCTCGAGGGGTCTCTCGAGAATAGGGTCCCATATGTATGCGAACACGTAC
>JALUZI010000186.1 GCA_027012045.1 Desulfurococcales archaeon | reverse complement strand
GGCCTAGTAACACTGAAGTTTCCCGTTTTTTTAGTGATTGATAGAGGATTGGCTGCGAGCTGTTGTTTTGTACAAAAAAGCTAATAATATCAATAGGTTAGATTCGGATACTAGTCTTGTCTAACTAGTTGAAATTACATGTCTTTTTTGTGGTGTATCGGCAACTTTTTTAATAAAAACAGCAAGTTAAACAGTGAAAGCGAGGCTCCGTTATGGTATATTGTAGTCGCAAAAACCAAATCATAACAGGAACCTCGCATGCATATACTACATTCATTACTCACAGAACTCAAAGAGGAATTCGCATGGTCCAAAAAAGGCCAAGAACGCGGTTCATGGTTCATCTATACCCTGCTGGCAATTATACTGCCTTTTACATCATCCAGAACTTCAAACCTCCTGCGGACATTGATAACTCTCTTTGGTTTTTCTTATGTCAAGAAAAAACGATATTATACCTTCATGGCCTCAACAAAAATTCCCTGGAAAGCCCTATGGTCAAAGGTGTGGCATATGATTCCTGAACCCAAAACCAGGGGCAAACTGCTTATTGCTCTGGATGACTTCATCAATCCCAAAACAGGCAAAAAGATATTTGCCTGCTCCAGGATCTTTGATCATGCTGCCAAGGAGAACCAGTCCAAATATCCCTGGGCGCAAAATGTTGTTTCCATAGGGTTGCTCAAAATGATCAAGGGCAGATGGGCTTGTCTGCCATTATGTCACCGTTTTTATCATCAGCGCAAAGAGATTGAGCAAAAACAGATGAAATATTGTGGCAAGCCTATAGAATTTCTGAACAAGCACCAGCAAGCCGTATCCATGATTAGTGAAGTTGCCTCTGGTTTTATGAATGCCGATATCGTGGTAGTTGCTGACTCCTGGTTCGGGAACAATGGTATGTGGAAGCCACTTCGGCAGGAGTTGGGGCAAAGAGTAAATATGATTTCCAGACTTCGCTCCAACAACAACCTGTTTGATTTACCAGAAGAAAGCCGTGGCCCTGGTAGACCGCGGAAGTATGGTGATAAGCTAGGTACCACATCATCTCTTGCCGTCCAGTGTCAGGAGTTGGCCAGTGAATATAGGGTCAATCTCTATGGGAGAAAGCGGTCAGTTCTTGCTTATGACCGGGTTGTTATGCTCAAGACGCTGAAATGTGCAGTTCGTGTGGTATGGATTTACCGTAGGACCCAATGGGTGGCACTGTTTTCCACTGATCTGACTTTGTCGGTCAACGAGATCATAGAATATTATGGTGCCCGCTGGAAGATAGAAGCATGTTTCAAAGAACTAAAGCGGGACATTGGTAGTGCCGATACCCAGGCCAGGCATCCGGTGGCGGTAACCAACCATTTGAATTTTTGCATGATGGCTACTGCTATCACCTGGATCTATGCAAGCAGGTTACAGAAAACTCCAAGCAGAAGACATGCGGTACATGGCCGGAACCATTTCGCCTTTTCTGATGTCAGGAGAAGCATAGCTAAAGCTGCATTGGCAGATGATTTTGTAATACTTTGCCCTCCGCCGGGCAAACCAGCAGATAATTCCGTCGGTGCTGCCTTATTGCAGCTGGTGGCATGATACTTTTTAGGAAACTTCAGTCGCTTAATTCCTCTTTAAAAAACCTGTCTATGGTCTTTTTACCCTTGCCTTGTCCTATCCAAACAACCTTTGAACATTTGAGGTCATATACAAT
>JALUZI010000185.1 GCA_027012045.1 Desulfurococcales archaeon | reverse complement strand
CTGACATTCCCCACCCCCAAACACTCAAAAAAATAATAAAAGAAATCTGCTAAAATACGCTCTAAAAAAGCCATGACAGAATATAAAACCGAAACATTAGAACATTTAGGATTAGTATCATCAATGATAGATGAGCTAGGAATAGTAGAAAGTATAGACAACGCAATAAAGCAAGATAAGAATGAAAGAAAAGTAACCATAGGAGAAGCCGTAAAAGCAATGATACTCAATGGATTAGGATTTGCCAATCGACAACTCTATTTAGTACCTCAATTCTTTGAAAATAAGCCATTAGACCTACTAATCAAAAAAGGTATTGAGCCAAATAATCTAAATGATACTGTATTAGGAAGAGCTTTAGATTCACTTTATGATTATGGAGTTACTCCACTCTTTTCACTTATATCAACAAAAGCATTTAAAAATATAAATTTAGAAGCAAAGTACCACCATTTAGACTCTACAGCGATTCATGTTGATGGTAAATATAACTCAAATGAAGAGAAAAAAGAGGGAGTAGTGCATATTACGCAAGGATATTCTAAAGACCATAGACCAGATTTAAATCAAGTAATGTTAGAGATGATAACGGAGGATTCTCATGGTATTCCTTTAGCAATGAGAGCATTAGATGGAAATAGTTCAGATAAAGTGAGCTTTGAAAAAATGGTAGTTGACCATATAGAAGCTTTAAGCAGTACAGTAACAGGAACAGTTGTAGCAGATAGTGCAATCTATACAGCTGATAATCTTAACTCCTTTAAAACCAATAATATAAAATGGATAACGAGAGTACCAAACCAAATTAAAGCAACTAAAGAAGTCATAGAATTGTTATCAATAGATAGATTGACTCCTCACTCAAAAGATGAGAGATATGCTTATCTTCCATTAGGAAACAGTTATGCAGATGTAAATCAACAGTGGATAGTAGTCCATTCAACCCAAGCCAAAAATAGAGCAAAAAAGAGTGTTTCAAAAAAACTTGACAAGCTTATAGATAAAGAAATTAAGGGATTTAAAGCATTTCAATCAATAATGTTTGCTTGTGAAGATGATGCCAATAGAACCTTTGAAAAATTAACTAAAAACTTCTCTCTTCTTGAACCAATAGATAAAAAAATAGTAACTCACAAACGATATAAAAAGAGAGGAAAACCTAAAAAAAATCAAAAACCTGATTTCTATGAATACTCAATTGAGTCAAACTATAGCTTTAAAATTGAACCATATCATCAAGAACTTTGGAGAAAATCTATTTTTATTTTAGCCTCAAATGACCTAAGTGTAGAGCCTGAAGAGATTATTGATGTCTATAAAAATCAGTTTGTTGTTGAGAGAGGATTTCGTTTTATTAAAAGTCCTGAATTTTTAGCCGATTCACTCTATCTTAAAAAAGCTGAACGAATAGAGGCACTTCTTTTTATTATGACACTTTGTTTAATGGTTTATGCCTCTTTAGAGCGTAAGATTCGGACTTCTCTTGAACAGGAAGACGAATTTTTTGTTGACCAAAAGGGTAAACCTACACAAAAACCTACTACTAGATGGGTTTTTCAAACTTTTATTGATATTCATCTGCTTTCTGTTGGTGACACACAACAAATTGTTATGAATTTGAAAGAACATCATCGTACTTTACTTCGGGTTTTAGGGCGTGATTATTTAATTAATTATTTGTTGCTTTAGGGGTGGGGAATGTCAGT
>JALUZI010000184.1 GCA_027012045.1 Desulfurococcales archaeon | reverse complement strand
CTGAATCGCGACTATAAAATAAACGGAGTTCCGAAAGACGAGGAGGAGTCCTCTTCGAGGATAACGGTAAAAGCCACCGTTATCGGTGGAGGCGCGTTACCCGTACCTTCGCCAGTCATAGTAGCCTATAAAACTAATGATGGAGATACCGTTAGAACTAGGCCGCCTGGGTACAAGAAAAGACTTGGAGGCACAGGCTTCATCGGCTATGCTGAGTACGTTGCAGAGACTTCGAGCTACAAGTACATAGCTGACTGGGGAAGAACCGGATGTACCGATACCTGTAATCCGGAGATTCACCTAACAGCGATTCCTTATACCGAAAACTCTAACTTGAGGTCAGAGATAAAAGGATTCGCCATCTATAGAATCAACGATTTACCGCTCTATCTATTCCCATTACCCAGCCACTCCCCTTCAAGGTTTGACTATGCATTCCAGGAGATAGTAGATTACAATGGAACAGGGAAACCCAACTATATCCGGGTATCAACCCTTGATCTTAAACCCTCGCTAGACTCAGTTGACTCTCACTGGGAGGGATTCGGCGATCATAACAGGCCACGTATAGAAGGATTAGACTTCGAGTACGAGCATATCCGCGGTATTAAATGCTACTACGACGAGGATGAAAACCGGACAGTTTGCAAGCCGTTAATCGACACCTGCTGGGTCAGCTGCTCGTATCTCGTCTCGGACTACACGTTCACCACTCACCCACCAGCACTAGGGTCAGGGCCTCCTCATGTCCCGGAGAAAACTGGTTTCATGTTACCCTATTTCCTGGCCTTCATACCCTCACAAAACATCGAGGTTAATGTTGCCACGACAAACATCTCGTATTTGAATGTGAACCCAACTCTTGCCGAGGCACTGCCTGGAGGAAAGGTCAGATATGTAGCTGAGGCAGTTAAAAACGGGGAACCATTGAGTGGTAGAACCCTGGAGATCAGCATCATGCATAACACAAGGGTAATCAAATCTCTTAAAATAACCTTAGACGAAGAGGGAGCTGCAGCATTCGACCTTGAGGCCCCCACACTCGATGAACTGGAGGAAATAGTGGGCGGCCGCGACAAGCTTAACGAGATGATCTGCAACTGGACTAAGCCTCCGGTCATCGAGTTCCTTGTGAACTTCACGGTACCCGAAGAGGGACTAAGCTCCTACACTGTCTTAGAGGTCAAGATCGGGACAGGCATCACGGGAACTGTGGCGGCAGTGGACTTCGACACAGGGAACAAGGTAGGGAGCAAGTTGTGGCTGGGCTTCAGGGTGACGGATACCGAGTACCACCCCTTCCTCCTAGACCCTAACCTTGATGAAGTACCACTAGAGATGCTGCCCTTCACAGCTAACTACGTTGAATCCGTGGAGGAGAACCTTGGCAGGGAGCTAAACCTAGTTTCGGAGACCCGGCTCGTAGTCGTAAACGCCAGTGACCCCAGCCAGGTCTTTGAGTTCAAGGTTAACGGGACCTCATACGCAATAGCCCTCCAGCCCGGGGACTACAAGGTTCACCTGGAGGTTGAAGTGAAAAATTGGAAGGGGGCTCCACAGGTCTTTAAGACTAGAGAGGTCAACGTGTCGATAGGCGAGGATCCAGTAAGCCTAGACTACTACCTACCCATCGCACCTATATTCAGGGCGTTGAATCTACTCGACGAGGTGGAGGAGTGGAGCATCACTAACCTCGACCTGGCGTATCC
>JALUZI010000183.1 GCA_027012045.1 Desulfurococcales archaeon | reverse complement strand
CAGGGGGCCGAGGCACGCCCGGGTAGAGAGGCTTGTTGCTGAGAGGGTTGAGTGCGTTGGGTATGACGGTTTCGTGATCCGCTATTAGATGCTTACCGGTTCAGGATGGGGGTCAGTAGCGCCGACCATGCTCACAGGCCGGTCTAGGATAGGCCTCGCGCCGTGGTCTCTCTCCATCCCCCAAATATACTAGTGATAGTGTTGACCGGCGTCTATAAACAATGCATGACGGGTCAGTGAGAGAGCCAGAGCTCATCCCCGCCTGTCGAGAGACGGGTAGCCCGGTTTGCTAGTCCTCATCCCCGTGTTTCTCACTTATTAGATCGATTATACGGGAGACTATATGCTCTGAGGGGTCTATTCCTGTTGCGGCCTGGAAGCCTCGCCATAGCGGGGCGCTGTTAACCTCTAATACTAGGTACCTGCCTGTATCCGTGTCTTCCGCCACGTCGACACCCGCGTATTCCAATCCCAAAGTAGCGGCGGACTTCAAGGCGAGTCTGGCCAGCTCATCATCCACCTCCGCCTTAACGGGCTTCCCTCCTCTCGCCACGTTGGTTTTCCAGCCCATTGAGACCCTGTAGATCCCGCCTAGAACTGTATTCCCGACAACGAAGATCCTAATGTCCCGCCCCGGCTTCTCGATGTACTTCTGGAGGTAGATCGGGTGGCCAGTTCTAACTATACGGGATAACTCATAGAAGGCTAGGTCCTCGTCCTCGAGGAGTAGAACGCCGCGTCCAAGGCTTCCTATCACCGGTTTGACTATAGCCCTGCCCCACCTTGCCAGGTATCTGAGGGCTGTAGAAATACTCCAGGTCACAATGGTCTCGGGGACAGGTATCCCATTCTCTGAGAGGTACATGAGCTGGCTTATCTTGTCCCTTGACTTTAACAGGCCCTCGTAGGAGTTCAGTGTAGTGCACCTGGCTAGCTCCAAACTCTTCACTATACCAAGCCTGGCCACCGCGTCCTCAGGGGTGAGTGTGTCCCCTAGACCCTTTATTATACACCCGTCGAGCCTCGGGGCCTCGTCGCCTAGTGCTAATCCTCCCCTCACCATGTAGGGGACTGAGGTGATCCTCAGATAGTAGGGTGAATGGCCTTTCTCTATGATCCTCCTGAAGAGCTGCCTGACGCTCCACGTCATGTGGGGAGTGTCGTGGACTACTGCTATGCGGTACTGCAAACCTGTGGCCCCCGGCGAATGTCTTAATTATAATCTGTTACTGCCAGGGATTAATACAGGGTAGTGTCTGCCAGGGCGGTGTATTGAAGTGTTGGAAGAGGATATCGCCTATTCTTTCATTGCGGGACTTGCGGGTGTAGCTCTTTACCTAGCTGTTATAAACCGTTACATCAGAACGGCTTTGAACCGCGGTGTGTACGGGGAAGACAAGCATAAACCTGACAGGCCTAAAGTACCTGAGTCCGGGGGTATAGTTTTCCTGTTGTCATCGATAGTAGCGGAGTCCGCTCTGGCCGCTACTGGTGTTTTACCTCCACGGGTCTTCACTGCCGTCCTCCTCGTAACTGTCCTGGCTGGTGTGATAGGGCTAGTCGACGATTTCCTAGTACTCTCTCCACCCGCAAAGATCCTGGGAGGCCTTGTCCTAGGATCCCCCCTACTAGCCCTCAGTGTCTACGATCCCCACCTATACATACCTCTTGTTGGTGCCGCTAGGTTCACTATACTATACCCGGTGGCTATCCCCTTCGCTA
>JALUZI010000182.1 GCA_027012045.1 Desulfurococcales archaeon | reverse complement strand
CCCATGTTTATTGTAAAGTAGAAATGGACAAAGTTGCAAAATAAATTCCCTAAAGTTGCAACAAGAATTCCCTATTATTGCAAAGAAAAGAATTGCAATAAAATTATCAATAATTAATCCTGTAAGAATGAATAAAATCTTACAGGAGGTAAAAGGAAGGATGTTAAGTATGGTAGAAATTGAAGGAATCAGAACGATGTATTTTAATCAAGGCAAGAAAGTATCGGAAATATGTGAAATAAGTGGTTTTGATCGTAAAACTATCAATAAGTATTTAAAGATTGAAGATTTCAGCAAGAAAACATCAGAAAAATTATCAAGTAAAAAAAGTTTAAAATTAGCCAAATATAAATCAGAAATAGATGAATGGCTTGAGGAAGATAAAAAAGTAAGGCGTAAACAAAGACATACAGCCAAAAGAGTGTATGACAGGTTATGTGAAAAATACAGTGAATTTGATTGCAGTTATCGAACAGTAGCGAAGTATGTATCGGAGAAGAAAGCGGAGATATATGCTCCAAAACAATCATATTTACCATTAGATCATAAAGCAGGTGAAGCACAGGTAGATTTTGGCAAAGCGGAATTTATAGAAAAAGGAAAGCGTTATTTCGGTTCTTACCTGATATTATCCTTTCCTTACAGTAATGCAGGTTATATTCAATTATTCAAAGGGGAGAATTTGGAATGTCTGTTACAGGGTTTGAAAAACATCTATGAACATATAGGAGGAGTGCCGTATCGTCATTGGTTTGATAATTTATCATCAGTTGTTGTAAAGATATTGAAAGATAAAGAACGTCAACTGAGAGATGATTTTATAAGGTTTAAAGAACACCATAAATTTGAATCGGTGTTTTGCAATCCCTATTCCGGTCATGAAAAAGGAAATGTAGAAAATAAAGTGGGTTATTTGCGAAGGAATCTACTTGTTCCTGTCCCTGAATTTAGAGACATGGACGAGTATAATCGTGAATTGTTCCAAAAATGTGAAGAAGATATGAACAGAGCTCATTATAGCAAAGGAGTCTCAATAAAGAGCCTGTTTGAGGAAGATTTAAAAGCTTTAAATCCACTACCTGAAAAAGAATTTGAAGTGGAGAGTTATGAGAGTGTAAAAGTTGATTCATATGGCAAATTTACTTTAAACAATGGCAAGCACAGCTATTCAGCATCACCGTCACTTGCAGGCAAGCGAGTAACAATAGTGAAAACTTACAAAGAAATCAAAGTCCTTGATAAAGAAATGAGAAAAGTCGTAGTTCATAGAAGGCTTTATGGCAAAGAGAAACAAGAATCGGTTGATTGGTTAGTTTATTTAAAGCAGCTGTCAAGAAAACCGAGGGCTTTGAAATACAGTGGTATTTATCAGATGCTCCCTGGTTCAATAAAAGGTTGGTTAGATAAACTGTCCATAAAACAACAATCATCAGCATTAAAATTTCTTGCATCAATCACATCGGAATCAGGGTTTGATATAGCAGTTAAAGCATTGGAAACATCTTTATCTTATAATGCAATTGATTTAGATAGCGTAATGTCGGTGTATAAAGCTTTAACAATGAATGTTCTGAGACTTGCAAATGTAAAAATCTCAAGTAACATCCCTAAGGTTTGCAAGGTTGATTCTGACATAAAAAAATATGATTCGTTTCTTGATATAGGAGGTGATGAGAATGTCAACTGTTGAAGCAATTGCAGATGCTTGCAAAGAATTAAAACTTGGT
>JALUZI010000181.1 GCA_027012045.1 Desulfurococcales archaeon | reverse complement strand
ACTCCCCTTCACCACCACGAGTATGTCGTAGTCGCTGTCCTCCCTGGCGTCGCCCCGGGCCCTGCTACCGAACAGGATGACCCTCTCCACCTCCAAGCCGAGCCTCCCAGCCTCCTCTAGGATAACCTGGCGGATCACATCAAGAACGTTCCGGTCAACAACACCCCCAGGCAACACGGGCACCGTAACACTATATTGCAGCCTGATCCTTAAAACTCTCCATCACCCTTGCCCGGATCTGGTCTTCCCCAAATATCAATGCACCTATACAAGTGCTGGACTAACTAGTTTTCCCGTGAGATGGCCTGCACCCTCCCGTCTAATTCAAACTATCCACCCAGTGCATGCCGGGCGTAGTGGTTTTCCGGATCCGCTTATGTGATTAGTCAATAAGGGAATTCTCCCTTTTGAAATTATATGGGTTTAGAATGCTATATAAGGAGGGTCTTTGATACTGTTAGACGAGGGCTTTCTGTTGATAAGGGTTGGTAGGGACAGACCTGTGGTTGACCCCTATGAACGGCCTGTTGAAAAGCTTCCTTCTAGCAGGGTTTTGCTATTGTTTCACCCTAGGCTCTATAGTATTGCCATGAGAATGATTGACGAGAGGAGGAAGGCTACCATCAGCGGGCTATTATATAAGGCGTTTACGGGAATCTATATGGATAGGAGGATACTTGTAGTCCTTCCTTTCTGGGGTGCTCCAGCTGCAGTTGCTGGTCTAGAGGTGCTTATAGCCGGTGGAGGCAGAGTGTTCATTAGTGTCGGGAGGGCTGGGTCTATAAGTCCGAGGCTGAGGATAGGTGACGTCCTGATACCGTTGTGGGGTGTTAGGGAGGAGGGAACCAGCTACCACTACATGCCTCCCAACTATATACCAAGGCCAGACTCCGGGTTAGCCGGGAAGCTATATGATGAAATAATGTGGGTTAGGGCTAGGAGGAGGATCAGAATTCTCAAGGGAGGCATATGGACGACGGACGCGTTGTTCAGGGAGACACGGGATAAAATAGCCGAATACACGAAGCGGAGGGTTCTGGGAGTAGATCTAGAGGCCACTGCTCTTATGACAGTGGCGAAATACAGGGGCGTCCGTCTAGCCATAGCCGATGCAGTTTCAGATGAATTATACACGGGTGAGTGGAAGCCAGGTTTCGACTCATACGCGCTTCACAGGACGGAGAGGGTGCTAGTGGAGGCTGCGTTGAGGACACTGGTGAAACACGGGGCGTAGTCACCTCAGTCCCCTGAGGGGTTCTATTCACGTAGCCATACCGTGTTGTGAGAATCCAAGGTGAACCCAGGTTCGAGGCCAATATTTTTAAACTACTGGTTGGGAAGGCTTTGAACGAACTGTAGGTATGGGTGTGTATATATGAGCAGCCAGGAATACATCTCAAACGTGAAGGACGCAATAAAGCCCCTGCTCCAGGAGCTAGGCCTCAAAATACTCCCTAAGGGGAGCACATCGTTCAGCATAGTCAAGGGAACCGAAATCGTTATGACTGTTAGGGACACAGGCGACTACGTGGAAATCAGCTATAAAGGTAAGAAGTACCAGTACGATAAATGGTATACCAAGCCGCCTCACCTCGCCAAGGTAATCGAGAACGTTTTGAAGGCGCCCCAGGCCTAAAGCCCTGGAGCACTCTTCTGTATCTGATTGAGGCTCTCTTTTTCCCTAAACCCCTATTAGTCATCCCTGAATTGGGCGATATCCAACGAATATCAGGC
>JALUZI010000180.1 GCA_027012045.1 Desulfurococcales archaeon | reverse complement strand
CGGTAAAGACGACCCTGTAGAGAAATGGCTGTTCGACGCCCTTATACTCGACGCTGAAGCCGACCACCTAGATAAGCGTGACCTCGAAGACATAGTGTCCGGCAACCTTCTCTACGAGAAAGTAGACCCGTACTGGCTCTTCTCCCCCGACGGTGAGGAGACGCTTAGAAAACTCTTCTCAATATACGTCCTAGCACACTATAGGAACGAGCCTGACGACCTCGCCATACTGGCCGACGCGCCCCACCACATTGTTAGGATAGCTAGAACTGTCAGAGGCGGAAAAGTGGTTGGCGCTATCCAAGCCGCGTACGAGGGTGGCTTGGGGGACGAGGTCATAGAAAGCCTTTTACGAGGCGATAAGATCCCAGGTAACATTATCCCAGACAGGATGCTGAAGCACCACAGGATCAGGGAGTACGGGTATATGCGGGGGTTGAGAATAGTCCGAATAGCCACACACCCCGAAGTCCAGGATAAAGGGATCGGTAGCTTCATGCTATCCAAAATATACGGTGAAACAAGAGATGAGGGACTTGACTGGCTGGGCTCAGGGTTCGGTGTAAACGAGAAACTACTCAGGTTCTGGCTTAAAAACGGTTTCAAAGTACTGCACATCAGCCCGGACAGGAACCCTGTAAGCGGCGAGTACACTATCCTCGTCATGAAACCCATATCCACCCTGTCAAAGCGGCTAGTCGAGTACAGTACAAGGGTTTTCAAGAGTAAGCTACTCAGAAGCTTATACGACACATATAGAGATCTGGAGATAAGCATTGCCAGGCAAATGCTCTACATGGAGCCGCCGATAACCACGAACTATGATCCACCCAGCCTATCTCCTGTAAACAAGGATAGGCTGTGGATATATAGTTACGGCCCAATGACGTATGAGGCGGCAACGGATATAGTGTCGTTAATAGTGGAGCACTACTTCAAAACAACCCCCACTGCTATCCCTGTCCTAGGTGACGTCGAGGAGGGGATACTTATCGGAAAAGTTCTCCAGGGGAGGGAGTGGGAGGATGTTGCCGGTGAACTAAAGATATTCCGGCATAAAGTAATGATTGGTCTAAAGGAATCCATCAAGAAACTAGCAGAAGCATGGTACAATCTGTCAGTGAACGACAGTGTTGGTGTGAGCGCGGAGGACATCGATATCGATAAAGATTAGATACATTCTTCAAGTATACTCCTTATCAACTCCCTGCACTTCTCCAGCTTTTCCCTAGCCTCCATAGACCCATGGGCAGCTGCCTCCAGTAATGAGTGAGCCACACCGCACAGTACATCGTCAAGCCTAACGAGACCCTTCTCCTCGAGAACCGAGGGATCCACGTGTTTATCGTATGTAGTTATAAACGGGAGGCCCCCCTGGTGTCCCTGGTGTCTCGTGAAGAAACCCTCGCTGTTAATAGCGAAGATTATGCCTGTCTTCAACTTTGTAGTGTATTCATAGTCCCCTCTAGGGGGAGCGATGCACTTGACGAGGCTCCACCCCTCCAAGCCCTGGCATTCGCACATATGTAAAGCACCTCTCACCCTGTATGGGGAGGAATGAGATAAATAGAATGCTTATAGACATTTACCCCGGATGATTATGATGCCTATTGAGGTATGGAGCCTAGCCTTCTGGGTAGCAGTAGCGTTGACATTGATTATTGCTGTAGTCATGGCTAAATGGATTATTTCGACGAAACGGCTGATAAACAAGTATAGAAGCCACATAGAGAAGACACTTGAGCTTGAAGAGGTTAAACAATTCCTGGAAGAGGAGCCGAAGGCCACGGCTGTGGTCGTTGAGAGCCCTCTTAAGGATAGGGTTAAAATTCTATGGATATCGAGGAGGGGAGTTGTAGGAGTATCCGTCTTGATGGACGCTAAAACCATGGAGGTAATCAAGGTCGACGAGCACTAGTTGCAGGTGCAAATAATGGGTAAGTGCAAGATATGCGGGTCACCGGGATTCACGTATGTACCCGAATACAAGGGGTATCTGTGTAAGGAGCATTATTCCAGGTTCATCCAAGCCAAAGTGGACAGGTGCGTTAAGAGACACGGTTTACTCAGAGGAGTGAAACGGCTACTAGTAGGTGTATCGGGCGGTAAGGACAGTGTGTCACTTCTACATATACTGAGCCATCTCTACGGGGGGAGAATTGAGATAAAGGCGCTGTTCATCAATCTAGGCATACCGGTTTACAGCGCTGAATCAATGCAAGCCGCGGCTAAAGCGGCAACGCTCGCCGGGGTCGATATAGACGTTGTTGATATAAAGGAAGAGTACGGTTTCACTATTAGAGACGCAGCAGAACTCTTCCTTGAACGGAAAATAAGCCGGCCGCCATGCAGTGTATGCGGCACCGTGAAGAGATACATACTAAACAAATACGCCGTGGAAAAAGGGTTTGACGCTGTTGCCACTGGTCACAACCTGGATGATTTCACACGTTTCTCCGCCGTTAACATTGTCACTGGAATGGTTAAGGATTTAGTGAAACAGGTTCCAAGGGAAGACTCGATCCATCCTAAGATGGCCACTAGGATCAAACCACTCTGCCTCGTATCAAACGAGGAGACGAGAAAGTATGTTTTAGCTAACGATCTACCAGTAGTAGAGTCCTCCTGCCCGTATAAGCCGCCTCCCAGGAAGCTAAGCTCGCTCATAGCAGGCAAGATAGACGAGATAGAGGGGGAGATACCTGGTTTCAAAGCGATGTTCATTGGGAACCTCTGGAGCAAGATTCTGCCAATGCTTAACACGCCCCGGGAACAGCTCAGGGAGTGCGAGTTATGCGGGATGCCTAGCTCGGGGAAGGTATGTAGTTTCTGCCGTCTCAGAGAGACTATAACGAAAGCCATGTCAAAGGAAAGGTTTTTATAGAATACAGGAACCACTAGAATCAAAATAGCACCTAAACAATATGCCGTCAAGGCATGAATACATTAGGTCGTGAAGAATAGAAGGTGAGAAGTCATGGAGGAAGGAACACCTACACCTGCAAACGTAATCCTCATCGGTAAAAAGCCCGTTATGAACTACGTACTAGCAACCCTAACCCTGCTCAGCAACACCGACGCGAACGAAGTAATAATAAAGGCACGCGGCAGAAGCATATGCAAGGCAGTAGACACTGCCGAGATAGTCAGGAACAGGTTCCTCAAGAACCTGACAGTGAAGTCGGTAACCATCGGGAGCCAGCAGGTCACCAACCCTGACGGCAGGACTAGCAGGGTATCAACCATAGAGATAGTCCTGGCTAAAGCCTAAACACGCCCAGGCTAAGCCATCCCATATGCATACAGGGCACTAGCAGAAAGTTTTTCCCAAAACATTAACTTCCCCGTAAAAATTCTCCCGAAGAATTAAGGGTTATCTGTGTGTCAGCATGAACCTAAACCTAGAATAGAACTCTGACACAGTGTTCCTTACATCCTCGATGTAACGCCTCCTATTCCTCACATCCCCGATTACACTAGTGTCTAAGCTGGCTTCAAACAAGCCTTCCTCCTCCGTTATGTTTAGCAGGATACTCCCGACAGGATCAGCGATGAAGCTACCCCCCTTAGTGGGCCTTCCATCAGCGTAGGTAGTCCCTAGGGTATTAACTCCAACGAAGAACACCTGGTTCTCAGCAGCCCTGGAAACTCCAACACTATGCCATAGTTTCATCCTGTCGTACGGCATGCTGGACGGGTTATATATGATGAGGGCCCCGTCTAGGGCGTGGAGCCTGGGGATTTCAGGGTACATAACGTCGACGCATGCTACACATCCAACACTCACAGGCCCAGATTGTATGGGTCCAATGTACGTCCCTGGAGCAAGCCATTCCCTCTCTCCCACAGCGGCTGAGGGGAAAATTTTCTCGCAGGTCAGCCGCACCTCACCTGACTCTCCCGCCAGGCCGATGCTTCTAACCGTGTTACCCAGTTTCACGTATTGTGAACCAGCGAATAGCACGCCTCCACTGTACTCTGCAGACAGCTCGCCGACCAGGTCCATGTACCTGATAATATCGACGGGTTCCCTGGACAGCCAATTCTCCGAGAGGAACACTATCTCGGACGTGGAAGTTGAGAGTAAGTCTTTTACCCTAGAGAAGTTATGCTCTATGTCGCTGTCATTCCTGGAGAACTGTATTATCCCGACTTTAACCATAGCCAACCCTGGGACACCTGAATAATCCCTGGTTGTCCCTGGGGAATAAATATGGATTAGTAGAAGGACGAATATCCACCTTCCCGGTGTGGCTAGTTTTTATTTCACAACACACCAGTTCATGGATAAGGGTGAGTTGAGAGTGGATTTCACAAGTAAAATAACCGCGAAAACGAACGGGCAGAAGAGGCTTTTCAAAGTCCTTAAAAACCCTACACCTAGAATTGTAGGTGTTTTCGGGCCGAGCGGTACTGGTAAGAGCATGATCAGCCTTGTCTACGGGATAGACTCTGTTTTGAAGGGGGTTTACTCTAAGCTGGTCATATCAAGACCACTGGTCGACGTGGAGACGAGTAGTGAACTCACACTTCTCGAGAACAGTGACACATGGCTTAGGGAGATGAGGGGCTACTTGAGAGACCTGGTTTACAGGTACATTGACCTCGGAGTGATAGAGGATCTGGAGTCGAAGGGGAAAATAGTGTACGTTCACCCTCACCTGCTCAGGGGTAGAAGCTTCGATGGATCACTCATAATAATGGATGACGTGCAGAATGTTACGCCTCAGGTCATAACAGAGATCATACTGAGGCTAGGGGAGAACTCGAGGCTAATAATAATAGGCGACCCCATACTGCAGGCGCGCAGCGAGAATGCTGCTAAACAAGCTAGGAGCCTCCTACTAGGAGAGATAGAGGGCACCGAAGTAGTTGACATGGGTCTAAGAGATATAGTAAGGCCCGGTGCCAGGCTGGGCATCAAGCTTCTCCTCGAATCACATATGAGGAGCAGGGATCTATCGGAAACGGAGCGGGAAGTATACACAACAGCCAGCAGGATAGCTCCCGACGCGTCTATAATAACCGTCTTGGACCTAAGGGACCTGAAAGAGATTTGGGGCATTACAGCTGAACACGTTCCAGATTCCATCATAGTAGTCAAGGAAGGCCATCTACCAAGGTTAATCGGCTCAGGAGGCGAGAGAATCAATAAAATAGAGGAGGAAACAGGGTTGAAGATAAGGGGAGTAGAACTCTCATTAGATTTCACGGGTATAGTAAAAGCCATTCACCCGGTCCCATGGGTGCACAAGCACGTTAGGAAGACAGATCTCATAGGTTCCGACATAGTGTTCGTAGTGTCGAGGGACGGTATAGGAGCTTTCATAGGGCAGAAAGGGTTCTACGCCAAGTTCATAGAGGAAGCGCTGAAAAGACTCCTAGGCGTGGGGGTTAGGGTAGAGGAGCCTGTTCCCCCAAAGAAGAAACGGGGCTAGACCCTCTTTTACTCCTCCTCATATATCTCCACGAGAACCCTAGCCTTGACCTTGTCACTGGAGAACAGCGGGGGCTTGTCCCCTAGATCAATGCTTATGACAACAGGGTTCCCCATATCGTCTTTGAAGCGTACCTCTGCGAAATACTTCTTCTTAGGGCCTTCCTCCAGGCTCTTCATTAGTGACTCGTAGATCCTGGTGAGCGCCATTTGGAAGGATAGAGGCGAGCTCATGTCCTCGGGTGAAAGCCTGATGGCTTGGAACCCTCCCATAACCTCGCCTATCCTTGCTTCTCCTTCGAATACGGCCTTGGTCTTAGACACATTCTCGTCTTCCACTGGTAAACACCTCGTCATATACTAAATGGTAGCACGGCTCCTTATTTACCATAACCCTCTTGGCAATGGTATATAATTATCCCATTGCAATTGAATATAAAACAGGATGAAATCTTCCATGAAGGTGTCCCCAGTTGAGCCAGGAGTACAGGGTTAGAGACGTCATGTTAAAAACCCCGGTTACGGTCGGGGAGAATGAGAGTATTCTAGTAGCTGTCAAGAAGATGGCGGAACTGAATATAGGGGCCATACCGGTGGTTGACTCCGAGGGTAAGATAGTTGGAATATTCACTGAGAGAGACCTACTGAAGAGAGTAGTGGCTAAGGAGGTCCCATTGACTACTCCTATAAAAGAAGTGATGACTAGGAACCCCGTCACCATAACGCCTGACGCTACTGTAGAGGAGGCCAAGGAGTTGATGGCTAAGATAAAGGCGAGGCATCTGCCTGTAGTAGACAAGTCCGGTAGGCTTCAAGGTGTTGTAAGCCTGTCCGACATTGAGTTAAGCACGTACTGATCCTGTTATTCAGTTCTAAAACCCTTTATCCTCCTGTTTTACCAGTGTATTGCCCTGTGGTTGGCCAGTTGTTTATATCCTGTCTAGCGTACTGTTTATTGTAATAGGCCGCAGGGAGCGTTGAAGAGAAGAGGGTCTCCAGAGCCCATATTGGATAT
>JALUZI010000179.1 GCA_027012045.1 Desulfurococcales archaeon | reverse complement strand
GTGTTGTAGGCTATGTAGGAGGCTCCAGCTAGGCCTAGTAGGAGGGAAGCGGCTGCGACTAGGGCGGAGTCTTGGTTAACTGTCATGTAGCCTAGGAGCCCCGATGCTAGTGCTAGTAGGGCCCAGGCTGTTGAGCCCGCGAGGTAGGCCCTATAGTCCTTACACTCCCCTGCCATTCTACAACACCGTCCAGGCCACGAGTACTAGGAGAGGGATTGTGGAGGCGTCTACGATGGAGGTCAGTAATGGTATGACGACGTTGTCTGGGTCGGCGTTGAGGTGGATGGAGCCGCCTACGAGCAGGTAGCCGATGAGGCTGAATACCAGGGTGCCTAGGAGCCCGCCGAGGAACACTACGGTGAGTACTGTGAGGAAGGGGGCGTGGGAGCCTGCGAGTCCCTCCGTAAGGAAGGCGATCAGGGAGAGGGTTAGGAAGCCTGTGGCCGAGCCTAGCACAACCTCCGCTACTACTGAGGGGAGGTACTTGGCTGAGGAGGCGAAACCGTATAGGTGTGAGAGAGTGGAGAGCTTTGACGCGGCAACGCTAGCGGCGGCTCCCACGTCCTCCATTATGCTGGGGACAGCGTGCATAACGCCCAGAGCTAGCAGGGTGTTGGAGTAGCCTACGAGGAAGTCCCCCGCGTAGGACTCGAAGACCCCTACTACTAGTAGGGCCGCGAGGCTCTCTATGAGGGTCCTCCTAGCCCTCCTGGCTCTCAGGAGGTAGGCAGTGGTCACCGTCACGGTCGTGTATGCCAGTACTATTGACAGGAATACTATGCGGGGTACCGAGTAGTGCTCTATGAGGACGGCCACTCCAACTATTGTGGGGGCGGTCGATATGTCGCCTACAACGGTTAGAACCGGGGCCATGTAGCGGTCGGGGTCCAGCCCCCTCTGGTAGCCCATAGTGGCGATGTAGGCGGCGAAGGGGGCTAGGAAGAGGATAGCGATTATTCCGGAAATGACGGCGATCGTCTCCTCTAGGGGGAAGCTGTACCCGGAGAGGAGGGCTACGAGGAACGCGGCGTAAAGGCTGGTAGCCATCGCTAGGGCCACCAGGCCCAGTAGCTCCCTGGCAAGCACCCTCCGGGTGGAGGGCTCCACTGTTCCGAGGTGGAGGCTCGTGGAAACCCTGGAGGCCATACTCGTTATGATCGCGCCCCTCATAGCGGCGAGGTTTGGTAGGAGGGCCAGGGCCTCGGGGTGGCTTGTGAGGAATGGGGTGAAGTAGGCTAGAAGGAGTATATTGAACACGTCGCCCAGGTTGGCTATGGCAAGCCCGCCGGCTACCTGCGCGGCGCCCCTCAGCTCGAACGCCCTAAGAGTGGGCCTCCGCAGCAGCCGGCGGGGCAATGCTATGGCGCCTCACATCCTCTCAAGCACCGGGACTCCCAGTAGCCTTAACCCGTGGCCGAGCGAGTCCATCACAGTCCTTACGAGGAGGGCCTTGCACTCCCTTAGTCCCTTGTCAGGCTCCCTTATCACAGGGTCTGCCTGGTACCAGCTGTTGAACTCGTCGGCGAGGCGTAGTAGGTAGGAGGCGAGGTCCTCCGGGGCCATGTCGTCGGCCGCCTTCGCAGCAGTCAGGGGGAAGCGGAGGGCAGATAACATTAGGCTCCTCCTCTTCTCCTCCCTGCACCCCTGGGCGTCTACCGCCTCATAGTCTATGGGGCCGTGTTTCTCGAGGATTCCGTGAGCCCTTGCGTAGGTGTATTGCAGGTAGGGCCCAGTATTCTCTTCAAGGTCCACCGCCCTCTTC
>JALUZI010000178.1 GCA_027012045.1 Desulfurococcales archaeon | reverse complement strand
CTCCAATATAGAGTGTTACGAGGAGTGTCATTATTCCGAGGCCTGTGAGGGCTGCCTTCCTCGCTCTCTCCAGTAGGTTAGCTCCGAGTGTCTGGGCTACTACTATGCTTGTGCTCCTTATGAGCGGGAATACTATTACGTGGTCTAGGCTGAGGACTACTTGTCCAATGCTGTACGCGGCGAGGATGGGTGTGCCGAGGCCTCCTACTATGCTCATCATTACTAGGAAGCCTAGTGTGGTGAGGAGCCTCTGAACTGTTGGGGGTAGTGAGACTTTCGTTATTAGCCTTAGGTGGTACCTGTCCACCACGAGGTCGCTGGGTGTTATTTTGTAGCCGTGGCGGCCGGTGGCGAAGCTGTACACTGCGTATAGCCCGGATGTCATCGCTGCGAACAGTGTGGCGAGCGCTGCCCCGAGGACTCCTAGGTGTAGGGTGAATATTAGTATTGGGTCTAGCACGAAGTTGAGGAGGGTTGCTGCCACGCTGATTTTCATCGGTGTCCGCGTGTCTCCCGCGGCTCCGAGGGCGAAGTTGAAGGTGAGGTATAGGTAGTTGAATACTACTCCTGCGAGGGTTACCGCTATGTACATGTCTGCCAGCCGGCTCACGTCCGGGGGTATCCTGGCTAGGTCTAGGTAGTAGCCCCGGGCCAGGTAGAATAGTATTGTGCCGGGTATGCCTATTAGCATGAGGAGGCCGAGGACGTAGCCTACGACCCGGGAGGCCCTCCTGTAGTCCCCCGCTCCTATATACTGTCCTGTCAGGGCTGATATGCTGCTCGCCAGGCCGAAGCCTATGCTCATCAGTACGCCGCGGTAGGGCCATGAGGCTGTGGGGGTTCCGAGGGCGGCGCTACCGAGGCGGGAGAGCCAGAACGTGTCTATTATGCTGTAGAGGCTTTGGAGGCTCCCGGAGACGAATAGGGGGATGCTCAGGGCTATTATCAGCTTACCCAGCTCGGGTGACTCCAGTATTGCCCTCCGCTGCTCTTCGAGCCTGCTGGCCCTTTCTCTGTCCACTACTCGTCTACCTTACCCTGCGCCCGAGCGTTGTTTATACTTGTTTTAGATATAAAAACAGTAGTCCCACCAGCCCAGGGGGATGACCGATTTAAATCCCCGTAACCCACAGGTTAAAGGAGGGTTAAGGGAGGGTTGGTGCGGAGTCTTGTCATACAGTAACCTAAGGGACTACCTCAATGCGCTCGAGGAGAACAATGACCTGGTAAAGGTCGACGCAGAGCTCAGCCCCGTCCTAGAGATCCCCGAGTTCCTCCGCCAGGTAATGCTCAGGAACGGCCCCGCGGTACTCTTCAACAAGGTCAAAGGCCACCCCGGGTGGAGGGTCGCGGGGAACCTGTTCGGGTCCCTCGAGAGGATCAAGCTAGCACTCGGGCTCGAGAGGCTCGAGGAGGCTGGTTGGAGGCTTGTCAGAGACCTTTGGCGCAAGCCCCCCTACACGCTCACAGAGAAGGTGAGGGCGGTTAAGTCACTCATGGACCTCTCGGGCTACCTCCCAAGAAAAACCGGGCTGGCCGCGTTCAAGGATATTGTCGTGGAGGGAAGCGACGTAAACCTATACGGCCTCCCGGCCTTCAAGACTTGGCCCAGGGATGGGGGGCGATACTTCACTTTCGCCCAGACCGTGACGGTTAACCCTGAGACAGGGTCTGCCAGCATAGGGGTCTACAGGCTTATGATCAAGTCTCCACGGGAGCTCGTTATACACTGGCAGCTCCATAAGAGGGGGAGGATCAATTAC
>JALUZI010000177.1 GCA_027012045.1 Desulfurococcales archaeon | reverse complement strand
GACATAGAGAAGAAAGTAGACGAGGGAGAAACATTCGGTATAGTTAAACTATCGGACACGAATTGGAAGCAGAGAATGGACTACGACGCATGCACAAGCTGTATGAGATGCACCAACGCCTGCCCAGCGTTCAACAGCGGCAAACCACTCTCCCCCAGAGATGTGCTGATAACCCTCAGGAACATGATGCTGGAAGGAAAATGGGATGAGAAGGTTGTAGGCGAGGAAGAAGGAAAGCTCAAGCCGGACACTATATGGAGCTGTGTCACATGCGGCGCATGCGTATACCAGTGCCCAGTCCTCAACAACCACGTCGACACAATCCTAAACATAAGGAGGGGGCTCGTCAGCGAGTACAGTATCCAGGAGAGCGAAGAGGCAGAGCAGGCCATACCTGAGGACGCCAGGAACGCCCTGTACAACATGATGCAGATGGGCAACCCGTTCGGCTTCAACCCCGCTGATAGGGAGGACTGGATCAACGAGCTGGCGGAGAAGTACGGCGAGGACATAATTGCGCAGCCGGAAGAAGAGTACGACTACCTGTACTGGATAGGATGCGTCACAAGCTACGATCCCAGAATCAGGCCTGTAGCAGAGAGCCTCATCAAGATCCTGAAGAAGACAGGATATAAAGTAGGAATACTAGCAGAAGAATCCTGCTGCGGAGAGCCCGCTCGGAGAATGGGGGACGAGTTCCTGTTCAGCGAGACGGCAAAGCAGAACCAGGAAATACTGTCCCAGTACAAGTTCAAGAAGCTACTAGTAACATGCCCCCACGGCTACCACGTCTTCAAGAACGAGTACAAGAAATATGGTATAAACCTGGAGGTAGAGCATCACTCGATGCTACTGGCACGCCTGATAAAAGAGGGCAAGATAAAGCCGAGCAAAGAGGTGAAAGTAGCGTTAACATACCACGACCCATGCTACCTAGGCAGGTGGAACGGCCACTTCGACGAGCCGAGAGAAGTCATAAAAAGCATACCTGGAGTAGACTTCAGGGAGATGCCGAGGAACAGGGAGAACAGCTTCTGCTGCGGAGGAGGCGGAGGACACATGTTCTACGAGATAAAGCAGGGCGAGAGGCTTGCGACGATAAGAACCAAGGAAGCAAGCGAGACAGGAGCCAAGGTGGTAGCAGTAGCCTGCCCATACTGCAACACAATGTTCCGCGCCGAAGTAGACCAGTTCGACATGGAAGTAAAAGACATAGCCGAACTCCTAGCAGAGTCACTCGAAGACGAGGAGGAAGGCAACCAACAGTCTTAGCTCATCCATAATTTTTAAACTTTACTCGTCGGATCCAGCTAAGCCTTATCATCATCTCCTCTACACTATATTCTCCCGGTGGAATAGTTTTGCAGGAAAACAACCCGTTCACACGGCCAGGCACACCGCTGATTAGGGACCCCGGTGATAAACGGTTCATAGACCTCCTAGACAGCATAGGAGACCGCAGAATAGCTCTCCTGGGGGTTCCATGGGACTGGAACATCACGGGCAGGCCAGGCTCGAGGTTCTCCCCCGCGACAATAAGGAAATACCTATACTCCTCCACGACCCTGCATCCAGAGCTAGGTGAACCGGCGTGCTCCCTCCGTGACTATGGTGATGTTAGGGTAGCCCCGGGAGACTGGGTTGAAACGAGAAGCCGGATCAAACTCGCGATACAGAAAGTACACCGCGAGGAGGGTAACTTCATAGTTATTGGAGGAGACCACAGTATAACAGGGCCGATAATAGAAGCACTACTCGAGAAAGGAAGCATCGGCCTATTA
>JALUZI010000176.1 GCA_027012045.1 Desulfurococcales archaeon | reverse complement strand
GTAAAATACGCCCCTAATCATGTTTGGTTTTCAATAAAACATACCCCCTATACACGGTAGACTGTAAGGGGTGGGAGATTGTGGGTTCCATCAAGCCCAAATGCACTCCAGACCCAGTCGTCGAGCCTATACACGTCTCAGTCGCCTACCGGCACCCCAGGAGCGGTTGTATAGTATCGGGCCACGGCGGCCCGGTGAAGTATAGCAGGGAGGATAACCCTACAGTACTAGGCCTCGAGGCTAGACTTGCTGTTCTAGAAAACGCAGGCAACCTTCTCGCGTTCAACTCTGGAATGGCGGCTATATCATCCCTCCTACTAGCCGAAGCGCTGGAGGAGCAGCTCATAGTCCCCTGGGAAGTGTACGGGGGGACGAGTCTACTGGTGAAGGAGCTCTCTGAACATATGAAGATCAGAGCCATCAGGGTCTACCCGGACACACAAAGCATAATAGACACGTTAAAACCAGGCTCTGTGGTTCTACTTGAAACAATGACAAATCCTACACTGAAAATAGTTGATGTGGACGAAGTCATAAGGGCCTCAAGGGAAATGGGTTCAACCGTTATTGTGGACAACACATTCGCAACCCCAATCCTATATAAACCCCTAGACAGAGGAGCCGATTACTCTGTGGAGAGCCTGACAAAGTACATATCAGGCCACAACGACGTCCTAGGAGGCTCGGTAGCGTCCAACAAGGATTTAAGCCACGTCTGGAAGTGGCGGACGCTCCTAGGAGGAATAATCCAGCCTGCAGAGGCCTACCTGGTGGAGAGGGGGCTTAAAACGCTATACCTACGCTTCAGGAAGTCCTCTGAAACAGCTGTCGCGGTGGCAGAGTATCTTGAGGATCACCCAATGGTTGAAGAAGTGTTCTACCCAGGCCTCAGCTCCAGTCCCTACAAGAAGGTGGCGGATAGATTGTTCACCGAGAAACTCTACGGGGGAGTAGTGTCGTTCAAAGTGAAGGGGCTAACCATGAGCAACGTTGCTAGCTACCTGTCCCGTCTAACCCTAATCACCCCATCACCCAGCCTAGGAGGTACAGAGAGCCTAATGACATATCCGGTGCTGAGCAGCTCGAAATACATACCCAGCGACATAAGGAGTAAGCTAGGCATAACAGAGAACCTCCTAAGACTCTCAATAGGCCTAGAGGACGAGCAGGCTGTAATAGAGGATCTAAGCCGCATGCTCCAACAGTAAGCCCTCTGTGCAGGGCTGTATTTCACGTGCAGAAAAAGCGTTTTTCACAGTTACAAGAAGCACGTCCTCGCTCTCGATGAGAAACCTGTAATCAAGGTTGACCATCCTAATTAAACTACCACAGTTTACGAGCACGGAGAACCTGAGCCTAGAGAAGCCGGCCTCTCTACCGAGCAGACCCTGCAGTCTACCTAGAACAGTATTATACGAACCCTTTACACCTCTCAGTCTCCTCCCGGTCACACTGTAAGGCACTACGGTGGCCTCGATAGAATAATCAGGGCTCAGATACTTACCGTAGTCCCTGTAAACCGGGTCCACGTTGCCCGTTGAATAATACACCCTGCCGAACCCAGTATATATATAGCCGGCGAACCCGTTCCTGAGAAGCCATTTCAAGCCAGGCCTCACCCTCTCGACGCTTGCCTCCAAATACCTCGCGAGTAGGTCAATAGTCATCGGCTGTTCCTCCAAAGCGTCTAGTATCCTTCTCCTCCTGCTTAGACTTAGCATTCTCTCTATGACACTAGGATCCAGCCCTAGTTTAACCCCGGACTTCTCGGCGAGCAAGACACCGTCGAGCAAGCTGTCCA
>JALUZI010000175.1 GCA_027012045.1 Desulfurococcales archaeon | reverse complement strand
CTTCCGGACAACACGGATTTCGCGGTGGAAGACTGTCAAAACTGTAATTACACCGTGCAACACACTTGGAGATGGCTAGGACTGGAAGGTTACAGTATTAAAATAGAACCTGTTGCCACACAGAATACTTCCAGTTTCACTATAACCTTTAACATAAGAAAACACGTTAAACCCAATTTAAACGGGCTGGAATACTATTACGTTAGAGATTACCTGGGAGTAACAACAGACTCTATATATTATATTCTATCAAACGCGTTTTTCCAGCTCATACTCATGCCAGCAATATACATTGCTATACTGATGTTAGTGGCGAGGCAAATCGCCCGCCTGTTAGGTACAAGAATATTCCCGTACATCCCGTTGCGGGGGTGACTTTTATTGAATCCTGCATTCGTAATCATAGTACTATCCCTCATTATAATTGCCAGGAACATATACAGGTCAAAGAGACCTGTCATTTCACAATCTATGAAAAGAATAAATCAAGTCCTAGCTAGGAATGACATGTTCGTGATAGAAGGATCGACCGTGTACAGGAAAAAGAGAATAGTATGTAAGAAATACTCGTTGAATATACCTTACGAAATTCTGGTGTCCACGGATGGAATTGAAGAAATAGTAAGGAAACTTGCCAAGCTGTCTACAATGAACCATGGCGTATACACGTTTATCATAGACAGCTACATTCCTATAGACGAGAAAAAAGCGTCCAAGCAAATAACGAGTGTTATAAGATACCGAGACCTCTTTAGTCCATCCAAAAACGAATCCCTTAGAACATTACTTTCCAGGATAAATAGCACCAGCTTCTATAATACTAAAAAGATAATAGTCTGCTCTGATTCTGAAGACGAGATAGAAAGCCATATGCGAATAGTTTCGATGGAGCTTTCATCAGCAATCAATAATCATCCTTCTAGAACGGTTTATAGGGGCAAAATAAGAGATGGTAATTTGCTGGTGGATCTTATTAACGAACCCTTAAATCTCTCGCAGAACACTGTATATGATCTTTTCAACTCCATAATAACTCCGGGAGTACCTGACACACTAAAAAGCGTATGCATAGGTTATACTGATGAAGGCCATATCTATTGCTTGTCATGGCCCAAGGACTTCGAAAGACATTTAGGTATAATAGGGCCCACCGGTTCAGGTAAAACCACTCTACTCACGTTAATAGTGCAGTCCCTTATAGATAAAGAGATACGTGTCATAGTGGTAGATCCCAAAGGAGACCTCACTTCATTCATCAAAAAATACATTAGCAAGCAAAACACGGGACTCCTCGAGCTAGTAGCCGAGCTTCCACCTAGCAAACTGGAAAAACTCATGGATACACCAGGTAAGAAGGTCCTTGTTATAGATGAAGCTTGGAGGATAATTCCAGATATGACTAGCCTTGAAAGCCAATACTCACCCCATCTTTTCAGGGAAACAAGGAGCAAGGGGCTATACATAATATACGCGACACAGAATCCATGGGACATGCCATCGACGATACATTCGAACACAGGTACCTTCATCGTCTTCTCCAATCAGAACCTCACATACCTCAGAGGTATAGCTGAAATCACAGGGTTAGGATTAAATGATTTATCATACATAAATGACAAGTCCAGCTTTAAAGCGATAGTTCTACGCAACGGTCATTCCAGGCCTGACAGAGTAAGAATATTAAACATTCACCTGCAGTAACATAGAAACAACCGTTTATAGGATAGAGGGTTGTTGGTTTATGGAAGAAATAATAGTCTTCGACGACGTCGTAATTATTCCAGGTTTCTCGCCCGTTGAGCCTAGTAAAGTAGACCTATCAACTAATATTACAACAACAATCCGGTTGTCAATACCCGTGGTCTCCAGCCCTATGGATACAGTTACTGAATACGGTCTTGCCGCAAAGCTGGCTAGGCTAGGAGGTATAGGGGTTATACATAGAAACATGAGTATCGAAGAACAGTTGCTTCAAGTTGAAAAGGTAAAGAAAACTCCTCCAGAGCCTTTGGCCAACGACTATATGGATCCAAATAGAACAGTAAGACTGGAAAGAACCAATGGATCATCCCGTATAGTGATAGATGAGCCTGAGTCAGTTCATATTGACGATATACAGGAAATTTCATCCTATCTCAGAACAGTCTCAGCATACACCTTGAAACCATCAACAGGCCAAGATGGCAGACTCGCGGTGGGAGCAGCAGTATCACCATTCGACTACGAGAGAATAGAGAAGCTAGATAAGATAGCTGATTTATTGGTTGTCGACGTAGCCCACGCCCATAACCGTAATGTGATCTCCTCACTAGCCAGTCTGTCAAAAAAACTCAGATCCGATCTGGTTGTCGGAAACCTTGGAACCAAACAAGGCGTCCTAGACATGTTGTCCAGGATCGAGAATGTAAAGGCACTAAGAATAGGAGTGTCAAGCGGGAGTATATGCATAACAGGAGAAGTGACGGGAGCAGCTGCACCCACATTATGGGCGGTCATGCAAGCCAGGCAGGCACTCGAAGAACTAGGGCTCTTTGGGAAACTGCCAATAATAGCTGACGGAGGCATAAGATCCCCCTCAGACATGGCAAAGGCAATAATAGCAGGAGCATCAGCCGTAATGCTAGGCAGATACCTCGCCGGATCCAAAGAGGCCGCTTCCCAGCTAGTAATAATTGGAGGCAAGCCATACAAAACATACAGGGGGATGGGTAGCCTATCGGCTATACAGAAAAGATACGCTGCTGACCGCTATGGCAAACCAGCTAAAAGAATTTCAGAAGGTGTCGAGGGGTTAGTCGAGTATACTGGAAGTATTGTCGAGCTAATCGAGAAAACCATCGGAACCCTGCAGGCAAGCCTAGGATACGCCGGAGCATCAAACATCAAAGAAGCGTGGAGAGCCAGGCTCGGAAAGCTGTCCGAGTCAGCTAAAAAAGAAGTAAAACCCCACGACTTAGTTCTCTAAGTTGGAAACCTTAACTAACATCTTTTCAATAGCTCTCCTTGCAACCATGCTAGTAACAACTCTATACTTCCTGCCGTCGAGAATCATCTCTTTTATGGCTCCATCGATGTCCCTTAAAGACTCCTGCAAACTATCCGAGAAGACCCTTTCTAATAAAAGCCTGGATAATAGCATTCTCCTAGAAGCCAGCTTCTCCCTAAGTAAACCCTTGCTTCTAATATGATCCCAGTGCTCCTCTAGCACATCAGCAAGCTCCCTAATCCCCTGGCCCATGATCGCCGATGTCTTCACTATTCTTGGAACCCAGTCGGGCTCGAAGAACCCGATGTCCCCCTTGTCAAGGGAGAACTTGAGATATTCGAAGGTCTTAGACGCTTCTGGCTTATCACTCTTGTTTATAACGTATACATTACCTATTTCCATCACACCGGCCTTCAAGGCTTGAATATCGTCCCCAGCACCAGGCATTGTCACCACAACTATTGTATGGGCAGCATTCATAATGTCAACATCAGATTGGCCCACACCAACTGTTTCAACGATTATTTTATCGTAACCCAAAGCGTCAAACACTTCTATTATGGATAGACTCGCAATGCTCAGCCCTCCCTTAAGGCCTCTAGTGGAAATACTCCTTATGAAAACGCCTCTATCAGTGGCGAATTGCTGCATCCTAAGCCTGTCACCCATAAGGGATCCCTGGCTAATAGGGCTTGAAGGGTCAATAGCCACAACAGCTACCTTGTACCCCCTGCTCCTGTATTCTCCTATAAGCCGTGAGATCAGAGTGGACTTACCGGCCCCAGGGATACCTGTGACTCCTATTACTTGAGCTCTACCACTATCAGATGACACATGCTCTAGTAACTTCAGAACCTCTATACTCGAGTTCTCCACGACGGTAAGCAATCTCCCGATGGCCCTGAGCTTCCCCTTTCTAGCTTCCTCGAAAAGCTCAATTATGTCCTCCAACACTACTCCTCTCCTTAGCGAGCCTCCTAACCACGTCAACAATGTATTTAAGAGAGGTTCCCGGTAGAAAAACCTCCTTCACACCCATCTCCTTTAACTTGTCAACATCAGGTATTGGGATAGTGCCTCCCACAACGACGGGAATATCGTTGGCACCCTCCTTCTCCAATAGCTCCATCAGCCTCTTAATGTGATGCACATGGGCTCCGCTTAGAATGCTAACTCCAATAACGTCAACGTCCTCCTCAATAGCTGATAAAACAACCTGCTCGGGAGTTTGCCTGATCCCGGTATACACTACTTCCATACCGGCATCCTTCAAAGCCCTAGCTATAACCTTAGCACCACGGTCATGCCCGTCTAAACCTATCTTAGCCACAAGAACCTTTACCGGCTTCTCGATCAACCCGGACCACACACCTCTCTACCAAAACGATTGATTCTAGTATATGGGAGGCTCGACGTATACTCCGTACACGCGTTTCAAACTGCCCATAATCTCCCCGAGAGTAGCATACGCCTTCACAGCACTCAGCACGTAAGGCATAATGTTTTCACCCCTACTAGCAGCCCGCTCTAGTTCAGCCAGAGCGGACTCTACTTTCTCCTTGTTCCGTATCGACTTAATCATCTTCAACCTCTCAATCTGCCGTTTCTCAATCTCTTCCTGGTTGAAGTCCAGGAGAGGTACATTCCTAATCTCGTCAACGTCTTCATCTACGAAAATGTTTACACCAACAATGAACTTCCTACCCTCGTCAACGTCTCTCTGGAACTTGTATGAAGTCTCAGTGAGCTCCCTCTGAGGGAACCCTTTCTTGACAGCCTCAAGCATCCCCCCTAAACGCTCTATTCTATCGATATACTTCCAAGCCCTTTCCTCTATCTCGTCGGTAAGCCATTCAACGTAATAGCTACCCGCCAACGGGTCGACCGTATCGGCTACGCCGGTCTCATAAGCTATTATTTGCTGCGTCCTAAGAGCTATTTTGGCGGCGAACTCGCTTGGCACTCTGAAAGGCTCGTCGAAACTGTTAGTATGGAGGCTCTGTGTCCCCCCTAGAACAGCTGCTAAAGCCTCAATTGCTGTTCTCACTATGTTGTTCCAGGGCTGCTGGGCTGTAAGGCTGACCCCGGCTGTTTGAGTGTGGAACCTCATCCACAGGCTCCTCTCTTTCTTAGCGTTGAACCATTCCTTCATTATCTTAGCCCACATCCTCCTGGCAGCCCTGAACTTCGCTATCTCCTCGAAGAAGTTGATGTGGGCGTCCCAGAAGAAGCTCAGCCTATGGGCGAAGCTGTCAACGTCCAGCCCCCTAGATATAAGTTGCCTCACATACTCTATTCCATCCGCTATTGTGAAGGCTAGCTCTTGGACAGCGTCGGATCCGGCCTCCCTTATGTGGTACCCGCTAATGCTTATAGGGTTCCACTTGGGTAGGTTCTTAACACTCCACTCTATCAAGTCCATAGCTATCTTGACAGCTGGCTCCGGGGGGAACACATAGCTTTTCTGGGCTATAAACTCCTTCAACGGGTCGTTCTGCGTCGTCCCACCTATCCTCTCGTATGGGACTCCCTGCTTCTCGGCCACCGCGACGTACATAGAGAGCAGAACTGGGGCGGGAGGGTTGATAGTCATGTTGGTCGTGACTTCACCCATGTTGATACCGTCGAATATGATCTCCATGTCACGCAGAGTGTCCACGGCCACACCTACTATTCCCACCTCACCCCTAGCCATAGGGTCGTCAGAGTCGATACCTACCAGGGTCGGATAGTCGAATGCAAGGCTGAGCCCTGTCTCTCCATGGCTTATGAGGAACTTAAGCCTCTTATTCGTCTCCTCGGGCCCTCCGAACCCCGAGAACATCCTCATGGTCCACAGTCTTCCCCTGTACATGGAAGCGTGGATACCCCTTGTATAGGGATACTCGCCGGGTAGGCCGAGTTTCTCCCAGTAATCGAAATCCTTAATGTGAGCTGGAGTGTAGACCCTGTCTACCTCTATATCGCTGAGCGTAGTGAATTTCTCCATTCTCTCTGGGAATCTCTTCAAGCTCTTCGGGAGAGTCTCCTTCTCCCATCTCTCAAGATTCTCCTCTATTTTCTCTATTTCCTCGTCCCGGAATAAGCGTGGCAATGTCAAACCACCTATTGACAGGACTTTCTCTAAATGGTTTGTTAAATATAAGGGGAAATAAAGTTTAAAGAGAGTTTTTCGACTGTGTGGAAACTGTTTTGGATAAGTTATCCAACAACCTAAATAACCGGGAACCATTAAAGAGTAAACCGGTGAACACTGGTTTGAAGATCTACTCCGAAATACTAGGAGAGCAAATCGAGGTACCCGACAACCCGGAGAGAATAGTAAGCCTAGCACCCGCAATAACGGACACTATATATGCTCTGGGAGCCTCGGACAGACTTGTCGGAGTAAGCGTTTTCTGCGATAAGCCGCTTGAAGCGAGGAATAAGCCCAAGGTAGGAACATACTATAAGGTTAACTACAAGCTACTAGAACAGCTCCAGCCGGACCTAGTCCTAGTAACCACTGGGGCGCAGAGGGGAAGGATAAACGAGCTCAGAGAAAAAGGGTATACTGTAGTTCCAATACCATTGCCGACGAACCTGTATGACATAATGTCCAACACGCTCATGATAGGAGTAGTAGTAAACGCGTTA
>JALUZI010000174.1 GCA_027012045.1 Desulfurococcales archaeon | reverse complement strand
ATGCTAAAGCGGCGAAGGGCGATAATTGTATAGTATAGAAACTGTATAAGGTATGGTTTCCAGCGATAAATGTTAGCACATAGCCCAGCCATATGGACAACAGTGCCCCTATACCATACAGCCTTTTCCCGGGAACGTAGAGTGGAACTAGAGCTGCTGCTCCCAGTATGGCTATCAAGTAGACTACACTGTTAACTACGGCTGGATACCTAAATGGGTCGAAGGACATGATGAAGTAATTCGAGTTTAACAGCCAACCCCATGGCGTGGATGCGGGTGGACCGGGGCCCCTAGAGGTCGTGTGCCATTCAACTGCGCCTACTAGGCTTTGGTTAATCCAGTCGTTGACCCCGAAGTGCAGTATTATTGGAATATTCAGTGAGACGAGGACAACTGCTGGGATGAGTACTGTATAATAGAGTGTTTTTACGGGTTTTTCACCTTTCAATCTCAATAATATGTATATGAAAGGCGCTAGGAAGTAACCGCTATACTTTACGCTTAACGCTAATCCCAACGATACTCCTGTAAGAGTCTTCCGCTCGTGAACTGCTAGGGCAAATGTTAGAGCAGAGAAAAACGCTAGGTAAGGATCCAGCATAGCCAGGCTTCCCATGGTCTGGACGACTGGGTCGAATAAGATTGCTGTTACTGCTATTACCCCTGCTAGAACACCTATTATACCTTTGACATATCTGATTATGGAAATGTAAATGATAATGGGTAGTGATGCTGTCAGCAAAACACTAGGTATCCTCCAATAGACGGGGCGGTCGCCGAGGATAATCATTGACAATCCTATTATGTACTTTGCAAGTGGGGGATGCTCGAGGTTGTAATAGCCGGGTTGAATAGAGCTACTAGAAGGCCACCACGAGCTCCTGTTATAGTGGAAAATGTTGACAAGTATTTTCCGGGCAACATTCACATAGTAAACCTCATCGCTAACATAGCAAGAAGCACCAGAACAGTTGCGAGACAGTGACTCAGCGTTCTGGTATAGTATTAATCCTAGGATTAAACTAACAAGAACAGAAATAACCAGCCCCGCAATCACAGGCTTAGTAAACTTCAACCCGTCGTCCTCCATGACCATTAACGCTTACATGGCCGTCAGAGTAGCTCAGCCCAATCACCAGTCAGCCGGCGCCATATACTCATCATGCGGCGCGATAATGGAATTTTGGTTCTTGTAAACATATATAATCTTCCTCACCAGCTGTTGATAGTGGAACCAGTACAGGGTTAAGATCCATGGTGAAGGATAGATACAAAAAAGGAAGCAATATCTCGTCCCGAGACATTAAACGTCTAAGCATATATCCTAACATGCCAAGGCCCAAGGATAACACCACAAAAAACCGGCCGAGACCCGGTGATACAATTAAGATAGAAATAATGGATGTCGACGAAAAGGAGAGGGGGCTAGGCAAATACCGGGGGTATAACGTTGTGGTACTGGGAAACGCCACAGTGGGAGAGATCATCGAGGCTAGGATAAAGAAGGTGAGAGGGGACACTATAATAGCAGAAGCACTCTCATACAAGGATAGAGACATAGAGCCCTTCTAGCCAATACTGCAGCCACATGTATCCAACCATTAAAACCCTAAACCGTTCTTTCATTAAGCATAGGTAGCAGATCATGGGTGTTGAAACTATGGGTAGAAAGGACTTCCTAAGAAATATAGTTAACCATATTCTGGCGGAGAACTCTGACAAGCTACCAGCCAGCCTCGTGGATGACCTGAGAGAAACACTGGGAAGGATGGAGGTTAAGTACGGGTTTTCCAGTATAGACGGAGACCCGTCTAAGCTGGAGGATTTCCTGTTAAGCGGCGATTTCGACGATGTCGTAATGCTAGCTAGAAACCAGAAGGCCTTGTGGGTTATAAAGGATATACTGGAGGCGGCGAAAAAAGAATACAGTGATTACCCAGGAGTTGTATCGGCTATAGAGAGACGGTTATCTAGCTTAGAGGAAAGGTTCTACGAGAATAAGGCTAGCTTGGATGATCTAATTAGACTGTTGAAGAACAATGGATACCGTGTTGATAAAACTGACGGCGGTATCGAGTTAAAACTGCATAACTCTAAGGTTACCATTAAGGTTGAGAAGAACATGTTTCAGTACGAGATAGTGATAAAGGGTAGAACGTCTGATCCAGAGGTGATCTTGAAGAAGCTCAACTCTATTAGAACAATTTAGCTATAAACGGCAATAGCCTCCAAGCCCTACCGGGCTCTTTTAATGCAGATAGTATGACACCATTTAAACTCAGCTTTGCTTGGAAATACCTTCTCCAGAACCCTCGGGGGACGCTTGCAAGCACGTTGAACCTCTTGTTTACAGGCTGCTTCTCCACAATCTCGAATAGTTTAGTAGAGAGCACTGTTTCCCTCACTAGAGGCGAGACACCCTTGGCGTAGTGACCTGTTAGTGAGATAAAATCGCTACCATGCTTTTTAAAAGAGTCAGCCAACAAGTCGGCGCTGAGCAATGCAGGCCGTATTCCTTCACCTGTTATAGACATTAAGAACCCGGCTGACTCGCCTATTTTCATAACACGGTTCTCACGGTCGAATAAATCTATCTTGGGTTTTATACGGATCAGCGACGCTCCCTGAAGTTTCACTTCTTCAACACCTGTTCTCCTCTTGATGTATTCTTTTACCATCATGGGCAGGTTGCATTGCTTTGATAGCCCATAGAACCCTCCTCCAGCGTTGACGAGTCTATTACTGGAGTCACTCGGGAATATCCAGTAGAAACCCATTCTCTTTGAATCGAACTCTATCAACACTTCATTCATAGGCCAGTCGATTTTAGGTTTATATACTACCCGATACACCGGTATCACTCTACCTTGCCCTGGGGAGAAAGGTCCCCGGGCATCGACTAATACGCTGTCATTAGAGCTGGGCCTGTTTGTTTCTGTGGCGTTAATTTTACCCCATATAAACTGGGCACCATTATCCTGTGCTTCCGACCTTAGGTTTTGGACCAGAAGGGATTTGTCTATGATGAACCATACAGGTTTACCTATGTTTTCGTCATAGACTGTGACCCCATCTACTATGACTTTAAACGAATCGACCATCGCTTTTACCTTAGTGTATTTCCTAACTATTGATTCTGTGTAATCGTTTACAGGGACCGCCTCACCGCAAGGCTTCCGGTATAACGGGTCCGGGTCGTAGGCCGTGACTTCAAAGCCTGAAGCGGCGAGAAGACCGGCTAGCCTTGAACCGGCTATCCCCAGCCCCGCTATGACAACACTATCCATTTCTTCGCCCCCTAAACAGGCTATCCGTCCCTAGCCTTTTCTCGACGGTTTTCATATAGGAAGGGGAGAGAACTATTAACTGCTTATGTAATAGTATCCTAAAGGTGCATCGCCTATTGGATGTTGTAGCCGAGTTAACTAAGTCAAGAACGGGTAAACATGCATCTAGGAAGATGGCTTTCATCGTGAATGACGAGGGCGAGATCAGGGAGTTATCTGTAGGGGAACCCTGTGAAGAGTGCAAAACTTATTCGAAGGGCGAAGCCAGAAAACTGGCTGTGCCAGGCATAGGTAGGAATGAGTATCTAGTAACTGTCCGGCTCGTCAAGAACCTTAGAAACCATGTTTCAGGTGAAATAATAGTATACGATACAAGAATGGAGCCTGTCTACAGGGCGGTTTACAGAAAACTCAAAATAAGAAAGACCCATGGAGACCCCAGGTACTCTTGGATCCCTAGGCTCGTAGCGGATAAACTCAAATTATATGTGAAAAGATACAATCTAGACTAAGGTGAACCCCTTGACTGTAAAGCTCGCCTACATAGTTCTCGACGGCGCCCCTGACGGGTTAAATGCCCCAAGAAGGGTTTTATCAGAGGCTTATAAGCCCAACATAGACAGAGTTGCCTCGGACTCGTATTGCGGACTAGTTTACACTGTGGGAAAAGGAGTTGCACCGGAAAGCGATGCAGCAACAATGTCGCTTCTAGGATACAACCCTGAAAAATACTATACAGGGAGAGGGCCGCTGGAAGCGCTTGGAGCAGGGCTCTCACTGAAAGACGGATACGAAGTAGCGCTGAGGGCTAATTTCGCCACCATAAATCCTGATACGCTCGAAATAATAGATAGGAGAGTGGGTAGAAACCTGTCAAGCAGAGAAGCCCATATTCTAGCAGAGGCTGTTGATAACCTAGAACTAGACGGAGGGAACGGTTATGCGCGATTTAAAGCTACGATAGGTCATCGCGGGGTCCTTATAGTAGGACATAAAACGGAGAGGCTCAGTGGGAGAATCACAAACACCGACCCCGCTTATGGGAGGAAAGGGTTGATATCGATTGCCCTCGAAAAATTCGAGCCAAAACTAAGAAAAGCCGAGCCAATGGATGATACCCCCGAGGCCAGGAAAGCCGCGGAACTGGTAAATGAGTTCACTATCAAGGCAATAGACATACTCCGCGATCACCCGGTTAACAGGGAACGCGAGTCTAGAGGGCTACTTCCGGCGAACGCTATACTTTCTAGAGACGCTGGAGACAGGGCTCCTCCCGTTCCACCTATAACCAGCTTTACCGGGATGAGGTGGGGAGCCATCGTTGAGATGCCGGTTGAAAGAGGAATCGCGAGGGCTGCTGGAATAGGTGTTATCCCAGTAGAGGTCGAGGGGAAGGATAAGAAGACGTTGCTGAGGGAAGAGGCTGAACTTCTAGTCAAGGGACTAGAGGATTATGACGCTGTTTACGTACACTTGAAAGGGCCTGATGAGCCGGGGCACGACGGTGACTTCGAGGCTAAGAAGGAGTCAGTAGAACTTATAGACGAATACTTCTTCGGAAGCATCCTAGACCGTTTAACCGGGCCTGAAATAGCTGTTATAATAACATCAGATCACTCAACCCCATGGTACCTGAAAGCCCATAGCGATGACCCTGTCCCGCTTAGTATTAGAGTCCCAGGGAAAACTGGGGATAGACCTGTGAAGTTTGACGAGGTAGAGTGCGGCAAAGGTTCTCTAGGAGTATTGGACGGTGGATACAGGATCATTGGAACCGCGCTGAAACTAATGGAGATAGGCTAGTAGTATAATACCTCTAGAATAGCATTGGCTAGTTTTTTATTCAGCTCGTAGACCCGTGTCTCCAGTAGCCGGCGGTCAATATTCCTCCTCCTAAGGAAACCTGCGAACTTCTTGAGCTCGATGAAATCATTCTCCGTCAACAACCCGGTCCTCCTGAGCAGGACGGCGCATCTAGATGTGACGGCGCCAGTCATTATAGACCCGTTCACCAAGGCATCAATGCCGCTTTCAACATCCGCGTGGGAAAGCATGCATGATGATTCAGGGTGCGTATGTAAGCTGGCGACTGCTGATTCTATAAATGGGATCGACACGTGGAAATGTTCCCCCTCAAGGTAGGCAAGGCGGGAATCGGATAAATAGAGGAACATGTACTCGACTCCCGTGGTATTAGTCTTCGACGCATAACTCCTTAGCAGGTGAGAGTCATAAATAAAAGGTACCTTATAGGCAGAATTCATGAGTTCCCTGTAACTCATCCCGTCGCCTTCGAGCCTGTCGAAAACGATTCTCGTCTTACCGCCTATATCAACTTCTTCTCCGCTCTCACCGTTAAACGGTGCCATGTAAACCACTATTCTACCAGGAACCCCTCTAGCGAAACCATTAAGATAGTCTCTCAGCTCACTGCTATAGAACACGTATCCACCGGGATCCCTATCGGACTCTAGGGCGTCTCTCTCTATCCTGTCAATGACTGCCCAAACAACAGCCAGAACCTGGCTTCCAAGCGTCTCCGTTAGACCCTGTTCTTTCACAAGTTAACCCCTACTTTACTGTTAATGTAAAGGGAAACCATCTATTATTTATGGCCGCATTCAACGGATTATGGGTCAGGTTGAGAGTGTATTGACGGAGAAGGGGTTAGGCGATCTCTGGGAAACCGTTAAGGAGGACTTGGAGAGACTGGTTGGGTGCTATGAACGAGTCAATAAAGTAACCAGTCTAGGGCAAATATCCCGGCTCAGACGGATCGCTGTTAGAAAGGCCAGTGTGGAAGGGAGAATAGTGTTAGACGCCGGCGCTGGTCCAGGATACATAGCTATGGAGGCGCTGAGGCAGGGTGCCTCGTTCGTCTATTTGCTTGATCCCATTGAGAGAATGATAGAGGAGGAAAAGAAGAACCTGTCACAATATCCGAGGTATAGATATGATTTCCTCCAAGGCGTCTTTGAATCCATTCCCTTGAGGGATAATAGTGTGGACGCGGTTATATCCAGCTTCGCCCTGAGGGACGCGTATGACCTCGAGGAAGCTGTTAGGGAGATAGCTAGAGTTGTGAAGCCTTCAGGTAAAGTAGTTATACTAGACTTCTACAAGCCCGAGTCCAAATACAAGTCCAAACTGATAGAGCTATACCTCAGAATAGGCTTCCCCCTACTCTCACTCCTAGCAGGATGCAGGAGCCCTGGACTCTACACTGATCTCTACAAGACATACAGGAAGCACCTAACCGGCAGGGAGTACTGGGAACTCTTCAACAGGCACTTCAAAAATGTGAATGTAGAGAACCGCATGATAGGAGTAATGATCATAGAAGCAACAGGCAAAAAAGCATAGTATAGGTGCCTACTCCCGGCACAAACCAGTTATATACTCGGTTATCTGAGGACAACA
>JALUZI010000173.1 GCA_027012045.1 Desulfurococcales archaeon | reverse complement strand
GAGCTCCAGGTATGTCTCTAAGCTTCTCATGTACCTTACCCAGCTTAGCCCTAACTATCCTACCCCCCATGTTCTCAGCTATCTCTTCAACCTCCATCCCTACATCAACTGAAATCACGAGTGTCCCATTCCTATCCTTCAGCTTCTCCTTGGCGAATAATGCTATTAGAAGATCCTGTTTCACGAACCCGTAGCTAGGGATTACCACAGCCAGACGGTCGGCATCACCGTCATGGGCCAATAGTGCTTCAACGTTCAGGTTCTTAACGCTGTCCGAGTAGGGTTTTAAAACGTCATCCCTAGGCTCTGGGGTTCTACCCGGGAATGTTCCGTCCGGATGACAGTTTATCGATATCACATCAGCGTTCAGGTCTCTGAGTATCTTGGGTGTAACATTGCTCGCCGCCCCGTTAGCACAGTCTATGGCTATTCTAGGCCTCCTCTTAACTTCACCAGTCTCTAACCGCTCTACTATGTCACGCATATACCTAGACTGGATTTCAGTGCCCAGAACCAGCCTTCCAACCCTGTCCCAGCTTGCATGCAACCTGGAGGACTCAGGCACCCCTATAAGGGCTTCAAGATCTCTTTCCATGTTCTCCGTGTACTCCATACCTTTCTCGTCGAAAACCTTCAGCCCATTGTCGGGGGGAGGGTTATGGCTTGCGGTGACCATTATTCCCGACTTGCTGTTAGTGTGGGGTACACTGTAAGCTAGCACTGGTGTAGGCACCATTTCAAGGTAAATCGCGTCAGCGCCACCTGCCATCAGCCCGGCAGCAGCTAGCTGTGATAATAGGGGGCTGGTAGTCCTTACATCGTGCCCCACTGTAGCTGTTCCCATGCCTCCTATATAGAACGCTACCGCCAAGCCAAGCCTGTAGGCCAGCTCTGGATGTACTTTTTCTAGGTATCTACCTCTTATCCCCGCTGTTCCGAACAGCCTCCCCATTTCAGTACCCCTTCATTTTAGCTATGGAGAGGATTCTGCTTGGAGGCCCTATTGTGAGGCTAGCGAGTTCGGTGTAACCGTATAGCTGGACTATTTTAATGTACACCAGGCACTGTGGGTCTGAGAGGTTCACAGGGTTATCTATTTGGGAAGCGATTATCTTGATAGCCTCATCCCTCGGCAGCCACCCCTTCTCTTTCTCCGGGTCTCTACTGTACAAATGCCCGTCCATTCTAATGGCGAAGCTGCTGTTTTCACTGCACTTCTCGTAGAAGATCCTCTTCACCCACTCAGCTACCTCTTCAACGTAGGGTTCAACCACCTTGTCAACCGGTATAACCCTGAGTATAGGTGTATCCTTGTCCTCCAGTGTCCTCCGGAACGCCTCGACGGCTTTATCCGGGTCGTCTACTCTGAGGAACATTATATTAGGCTGGACGTCTACAATTATCGGCTTGTTCAGAATATCAAGTACCTGGCGTCTAGCCACTATGTAATTCCTGTAAGTTGGCAGATGGGTTATTATCAAGTTAAACGCTTCAGCCAATCCTTTTTCTACCCCGTCTCGAATACCATTGAACAAAGATCCATGGGACCCGCATATATATCTATGTCGAGAAGGACAGATACACAGGGATGAAGCGACTTGGACATAAGGCGGCTTCCCCGGGTAACAGTCTTCTCGACAATGACCGTCGACGGTAAAATAGCAAGTAAGACCGGGTACTCTAAGCTTTCATGCAGATATGACCTCGAAAGGCTCCATAGGCTACGCTCTATGAACGACGCTGTAATGGTTGGTGCCAACACCATACTAGTAGATAACCCGAGGCTCACCGTGAGATATGTAGAGGGGCCTAACCCGGCTAGAATAGTGGTTGATGCACTCCTAAAAACACCTGCCACGGCTAATGTCTACAGGCAGCCCCCTAAGACTTATCTGGTTACCTTCAGGGAAAACGTGGACTATGCACGGGAGAAGTATCAGGGCGTGGAGATTATTGGAGTCCCGTATCGCTATGATGATATTCTGGATTTAGAGAAGGCGTTAATAGACCTTTATGGAAGGGGTGTAGGGTCTGTTCTTGTTGAAGGCGGAGGGTATTTAAACTGGACTCTATTCAAGCTCGGCCTGGTTGACGAGGTGCGAGTAACTGTTTCACCTTATATTTTTGGTGGAAACAAAGTTTGCTTCGTGTCCGGAGAGGGCTTCGACGGTTTCGTTGAGAGGGTGGAATTGAAGCTTAGAGAAATCGAGAGATGTAGGTGTGGTAACGAGGTCCACCTGGTCTACGACGTCGTGAAAAAGGAGAGAGAGCGTTAAGTATACTTTATTTATGCTAAAACCATTATTCATCCTTATAAAACACCAATTCCAACAGTGAAAAAGCGTACCTAAATCTCTATACAAGAAACATACAGTATAGACCATAGGAGGTGTCAATCTAGTCTTGACAAGGAACGTCGCCATAGTCGGAACAGGCCACTCGAAATTCGGCAACCGATACGATGTCAACATAGCAGAGCTCGCCTGGGAAGCGATCAAACAGGCGTTAGAGGAAGCTGGAGTCGAGCAGAAAGACGTCGAGTTCGTCAGCTTCTCAAACGTCGGCGGGTGGAGCAGTGAGGGACTCGCCTCAGTAGTCACACTAGAGTACGCCGGCCTCACGGGAGCCGAGCTATACAGGGTCGAAGCCGCATGTGCATCTGGAAGCGCCGCAATAAAAGCCGCCCACGACGCCATTGCCAGCGGCCAGGCAGACATCGCCATGGCTATAGGAGTCGAGAAAATGAATGAGAGCCCCACTCCAACAGTTATCGAGTTCATAGGCAGAGCAGGCAACTTCTTCTGGGAGTTCCAGAACTTCGGCCTAACATTCCCCGGCTACTATGCTTTATACGCGACTAGATACCTAGCAGAATACGGTGCCACCGAAGAAGACCTATGCCGCGTCGCCGTTAAGAACCATTACTACGCCAGCGTCAACCCCAAAGCCCAGTTCCAAATGCCCATAACAGTAGAGAAATGCATGAAGAGCAGATACATAGCATGGCCCCTTAAACTATTCGACTGCAGCCCCATAACGGACGGTGCAGCCGCAGTAGTACTGGCCAGCGAGGAGATGGCTAAGAAACTAACCGACAGCCCTGTATGGATTGAGAGCATAGGAGTAAGCAGTGGAACCAGCAACCTCTCCAGGAGAGACGACTTCCTCCACCTTGAAGCTGGTACAATAGCTGCCAATAGGGCGTACAAGAAAGCGGGTCTATCTAGGGACGACATTGTTAGGCATGTTGATGTAGCAGAAGTGCATGACTGCTTCACCATAGCGGAAATACTGGCATATGAAGACCTGGGCTTCGCAAAGAGAGGAGAGGGATACCAGCTCATAAGAAACGAGGAGACCTACAAGGGAGGCAAGATTCCGGTGAACCTGTCCGGCGGATTGAAGGCTAAGGGACACCCGCTAGGCGCCACCGGTATAAGCATGGCAGTAGACCTGACAAGACAGCTCCAGGGACGTGTTGAGAAGGAGAGGCAGGCGGATATCAAGGTTGGCAGGGCCCTAGCCCACAACATAGGTGGAACAGGCCACTATGCATACGTCACGCTTTACAGTCTATCCAAGCCTAGGAGGTGAACCCGGCATGTCGAACCAGAGGGAACAGGCTGATATGTTCCTAAAACAAATGGAGTCCTTCGCTAATGAAATGAAGAAAGCCATCGGACTCCCAATAATCCCCGAGCCGAAGAGCGGTGCACAGCTATGGTACGACCAGAGAGAAATAACACTGAAGTTCCTGATAAGCGTTGAGAAGATCAAGAAGTTCTTCCACGAAGGCCTAGCACAGGGCAAGCTCCTCGCCACGAGATGCAAGAAGTGCGGGAGAATATTCTTCCCTCCACAAGTAGACTGCCCCTACTGCAAGACGAGCGACATGGAGTGGATCGAGCTGCCGAAGGAAGGAGAACTCGTCACTTACACCATTATAACAACCCGGCCATACAGCTTCGGACACTACCCAGACTACACCGTAGGCGTCGTGAAGCTGAAGAACGGTGTCCAGGTAACCGCATGGATAAGAGAGACTGACCCGAAGAAACTACGTGTCGGAATGCCTGTTAAACTAGAGATAGTCAAGAGAGAGCCTGAGGGCTACCTGACATATGAATTTGTACCCGTAGAAGAAGAATAACATTATAATCTCTTTTTAAACCACCTATATCAACTTTTCCTCCCGAACACGTGAGGAGGTGCTATTGTATGGTATTCCCATTCCAGAGCATTGAGGACTTTAAGATAGAGCTAACAGACGAGCACGAGCTATTCAGGAAAGCAGTAAGAGAGTTCGTGGAAAACACTGTCATCCCAAGATGGCAGCAGGTAGAGAAGGAGAACAGGATTCCCGAGGAAATAAGTGAGGGCATGAAGGAACTAGGACTATTCGGCGTCGGCATACCCGAGGAGTATGGAGGCCAGGGAGGAGGACAAGTACTAACCGCTATCCTAATGGAAGAGCTAGCTAGGGGTATACCGAGCCTAGCAGTATACCTGGGTGTCAACCATCTGTACGCTATACCAATACTAAAGTTCGGCACAGAGGAGCAGAAGAAGAAGTATGTAACCCCTGTAGCGATGGGGGAGAAGAGAGGCGCCCACGCCAACACTGAGCCCGCTGCTGGAAGCGACGTTGCTGGTATACAGTCAAAAGCGAAGAAGGAGAATGACCACTACATACTTAACGGAAGGAAGATCTTCATCAGCGGCGCAGAAGAAGCAGACTACTTCATTGTGTCAGCCAGGACAAGCCCGCCCGGAGAGAAGAGATGGCAGGGTATAAGCGTTTTCATAGTCGAGAAAGACTGGCCTGGAGTCAAGGTAGGCCAAAAGTTCAACGTAATTGGCATGAGGGGAGAACAGCCGAACGAGGTCATACTAGAGGATGTAAAAGTGCCTGCTGAGAACCTGGTGGGCCAGGAGGGTCTAGGGTTCAAGGTAATAGTAACCACATACGACCACACTCGTATAGGCATAGCTGCGCAGGCAGTCGGTATAGGCCAGGCAGCATTCGAGAAAGCACTCAACTACGCGTTACAGCGCGAGACATTCGGCCAGCCGATAATAAGCTACCAGGCAATCCAGTTCAAGCTAGCCGACATGTACATGAAGCTCGAGGCGAGCAGGCTACTAACCCTGTGGGCAGCATCACTCGCAGACCAGGGAAGAAGCGAGTTCATAATCGCGAGCAGCCTGGCGAAGGCATTCGCTACAGAAGCGGCGGAGTGGATAGCAAGGCAGGCAATACAGATTCACGGAGGCTATGGAGCAGACTGGGAGATGGGTGTGGAGAGATACCTGAGGGACGCTGTGATCACGACGATATACGAGGGAACAAACGAGATCCAGAGGCTCACCATAGTAAGGACACTCCTAAGGCAGGCTATGGGAATGAAAATATAACACCCCTCTCTATTTTTCACTCATTAACTAACACATCAACTAATTCTACGGGATCCAACCTCTTCCTAGCATAGAGATATATCATCCTAAGGGCGATATCCGGGTCCCCAATACTGTGGAGCTTCCCAACATAAACTGGTTCTTCTAACCCGTAAACGCTCCAGCCCCCTAGAGCGGCACGCCAGACTCCTAGTATCGATCTGTTATCCCTCAAAATGTTGTATTGGTTTATGAGGGCAGTCCATACAACTCCTCGGTAGTCACAGATATGGAATCGAGCGTCACTTACCCCGCTACCCAGAGCTACTTTTACATTTTTCTCCGCAAGCTCGTATAGCGGGACGAAGTCCCCTGTGAAAGAAGCGTCTATAGGCAGGTAGATGTACCCCCACTTATTCCTAGCCAGTATGTCGAACTCCCAGCTCGCAATGACGTGAAGGCCCGCAACTACGACTCTGCCTGCCTCATTGAGTCGTTCGTCAAGCAATTCTAAAACCATTGAACCTGTCTTCCTCTTAGCGTTATACGCAATATTTTGGCTGGGGAAATAAAGGACTGTGTTATCGTTCACCCTGTCAATTCTAAATATGTCATCCAGGTCTCTAATAACGAGTAATCCTAGCCTCCTCCCGTCTGGCAGGGCACATATACCATTATTGGTATCGCATACAACAGCCGTGTCACTGCATTCACCAGTGAACGACAGAGCATCTAACACAGAAGGCACCTCCCACACAAGACACTAGATGAGATACCATGTCCCGGTGATTATTTATATAGTGAACCACTCGACTCTCCACCCATGGATTGAAGGGTGGCCCGGCATGCCTATACCGAATAGGGATGAGCTAGCGAGAGAGATAAAGGAGAGAGTGGAGACAGCATACACCTCTGCCTCGTCCAGGCTTGCAAAACGTAAGGAGGAGAACCTGGAGAACCTGAAGAATAAGCTTGAAGAGGCCGCATCAGAGTTCAAATCAAAACTAGAGAGTTAGACCTACCATCCTCTTGTATGAATAGAAGTATAGAATGTAAAGTAGCACAGTGACTGCTAGAGCTACCAACAGCATTGTCCAAGCGATCTTTTTATTAGACCCGAACACTATGGGTATAGGACCTATTATTACTACGCCTCCTCCCTCGACTTCGCCTCCACTCGAGAGTGCTATGTAGAGCATCCCGATCAGAATTATTATCATACCTAGGAAAACAAGGAGTAAACCCAGCTCCTGACCTCCCAACACTTCATCCCAGATATAAAATAATAGGGAATGAGGCTATAGCGCTTTATACTCTTCGAACCATTTCTCATAC
>JALUZI010000172.1 GCA_027012045.1 Desulfurococcales archaeon | reverse complement strand
TCAGGAGAGGAGAGTACATATCAATAATAACGGTATCCCAACCCGATAAACTAGAACTAGACGAGTTAAGGTCTAAAACGACGCCGACGGTAAAGTTCCATCATACGCTCAAGTCCGGGGGCAAGCTAAAAAGCGAGCTGGTTGACTACGCCGAGCATTTAATAGTTGACCTAAATATTGACCCCGTAAAACTTGGTTACTCCACTCTAAACTACATAGCTGGCACTCTCAGAGGAAGGATTATACCTGTGAAACACATGAAGCCAGACGGGGACTACTATAATCTTACACCTGGGAAAATAGAGTCTGTTGAACTGAAACCAAATAAGCCACCTGTCCTAACGGTTAAACGCATATTTAAGACTAAAGGAATGCTGGACGGGTTGAATGTGGAGAAAATGCCTGGAGACTATGACGTAATGAGGGTAGACCTAGGCAGTTGGAGGATAGTACATGAATACTACACACGACAGGGCGATCCCTTAGGTATCTACGTGAATATCAATACTCCACCCGAAATAGACGAGGACTCAATCAAGTACATCGACCTATACATAGACGTTGTGATGAAACCCGGGGGGACACCCGAGATAATAGACAGGGATCAACTCGATAAGGCATATGATGAACTAGTGGTTTCCGAGGAATTATACAGGAAAGCAATAGAAGAGGCAGAAAAAGCATACAAGACACTCCAGCAACTACCTCTCTGAGGAGCTATCCGTATGAAAATGGAGAAGTTCCTCCTAGTCGACATATACACTGATGAACCCTCAGGTCTAGGAGTGTCACCCTACATAGATGTATACCCGAGGTACGTTGCAGGTGCAATATGGCATCATTTAGGAAGTAAGGCAACGGTACACTACGTAACAGCGGACGAGTTCCGAAGCACTTACTGGCTGAGGAGAGCCAACAGTTATGACGCCGTAGTCTTCACAGGCGGTATAACAGTTCCCGGGAAGTACTTGGATGGCAACCCGCCCGACCTAGGCGAACTGGTCAGATGGGCCAGACTTATCGATAAACCGTTCAAAATAATAGGAGGACCCGTATCCCGGTTTGCAACCGGAATAGAGGGAGGCTCTATAGCGAGTGTACTGAGAAGACTAGAGCACTCCGGGTTTGACGCGGTTGTTACAGGCGATATAGACGAGTATATGAGGGAGCTAATTCTCGAGGGCCCTGAAAGGGCTTGGACTTGGATAACACGTCGAGACTACCGGTACACTAGTATCTACGCCGTGAAAGGTGCTAGAATCGTAAGGATGCACCGTAGGCTTGGCCATGGATTAATAGCTGAGATCGAAACGTATAGGGGATGTTCCAGATGGGTTTCCGGAGGCTGTAGCTTCTGCATTGAACCGCTGTATGGAAGGCCAATACACCGTGATTTAAAGAGCATAGTCTCTGAAGTAGAGGCTCTTTATAGGAATGGAGTAGTAGATTTCAGAATCGGGAGGCAATCGGACTTCTATGTGGTGGGTTCAAAAGAACTAGGAGAAACCGAGTGGCCAAAACCTAATCCCAGCGCGGTCAAATCACTGTTGAAGGGAATACGGTCAGTGGCTCCAAAGCTGAGGACTCTCCATATAGACAATGTGAATCCTGGAACTATTGCTAGATACCCCGATCTCTCTATAGAACTGACTAAAATACTAGTACAGTATCACACGCCTGGCGACACAGCAGCCCTGGGACTCGAGTCGGCGGATCCCCGTGTTGCTAAGATAAATAACCTCAACGTTACTTCGGAAGAAGCTATGCAGGCCATTGAAATGTTAAACAAGTACGGGGGCATAAGGGATAGCGACGGTGTTCCACACCTGCTTCCCGGCATAAATT
>JALUZI010000171.1 GCA_027012045.1 Desulfurococcales archaeon | reverse complement strand
CGATGATACAACTATGCAGTGAACCTCACCGCTGACCAGTGCCTGGGAGATCTTTGACAGCTCTTCGAAAGAGGCAGGTGTACCGTGCTCCACGATGAAAAGGTATTTGACTCTTAGACCTAGCCACGAGACTTGGTACTGCACAGTCGGGTCGGAGGCAACCACGGTCTCGTTGAACTTACCCTCATATTTCAGCAGGCTATCTACCTCCCTCTCTACACTCATAAGCCTCTGGTTATGGGTATCCGAGCATTGAGGGTCTATCTTGTTAAGCTGTGTTGCAAGGTACTTTATGAATACGAGATAGTTATGCGGGTCCATTATGGGCATATGGTAGTTAGGCTTACCCGTTACAGGGTTATTCATGATCTTGATCCCGGGTATCTCTGGGATTTCTATTAGAACAGCCCTGGTCTCATTGCGGTTTACTATGTCCCTGATTTTCGACTCGAAGGGTGTATGTCCCGTGGACACTATTAAACTGGCTTCCTTGACTAGTTCAGCGTCCCTGGGTGTCAACTGATAGTTGTGAGGGTCGACTCCAGGTGGTACAATAGACTTAACTGTCTCTAAGCTACATGTTAACTGTTTTACATCGCTGACTAGGGAAGGGAATGTGACCACTATTAACGTGTTTCTCCCTGTTTTAGCGGTGTTGTTCTGGCCAGTGTATGACTTGTAGTATACTCCTCCTGCTAGGGCGGCAAGTACAAGTATTATGATTATTATTGATACCTTACCGACAGTCCCCATCGTGCACACCGAAGTAATATATTTTAAAAATCTGTGCACGATAATAAGAGTTTCGGGAGAGGTGGCGGAAAACGCGGCCAGAGATAGAAGCGAGAGACATCACAGTTAGACTAGGGCCGGAAGAGATAATACGAGACCTCACTTTAAAGGCCGCAGGCCCCGGTCTATATGTGATTATTGGGCCGAATGGAGCAGGGAAAACGACTTTCTTCAAAACACTAGTAGGATTGATCAAACCTGTCAGGGGAGATGTCATCATTAACGGTGAGAAGGCTACCGGTAACCCCAGGATTACAGGCCGCTATATCGGCTATGTCCCACAGTTATCTCAGGTGAACCGGGACTTCCCGATAACAGGAAGGGAGTTCGTGGAGAGCAGTGTCTTGCTGAGGATGAGGCCTCCCAGGTTACGTGTTCCCAGATGGGTGAGGGATAGGGTTTCCGAGTTATCTGCCGAGCTGGGCTTGGAGGGGTTCATAGACAAGCCCATATCGGAGCTGAGCGGAGGACAGGTTCAGAGGCTTATGATTGCTAGGGCAGTGGTTCCGGGGACTCCTATTTTATTGATGGACGAGCCTATATCGGCTATAGACCCCCGGGGGAAAATAGGGATAATCAGGTTTATCGAGAAGCTCTCAAGGGATCACCTCGTTTTTCTTACAACTCACGACCCGGCGGTGTTTAGGGATAAGGCCGATGTGCTGATCGTGTTCTACCGTGGAATAAAGGCTATGGGTAAGCCTAGCGACGTTTTGAAGCCTGAGGTTCTCAGGGAGATCTATGGCGAAATGGTCATTCCGGTTAAGGAGTGTGTCCACGTGGTTGATACCCATGCTGTTTGAGTGGAACTGGCTGGTACTCTTGGTTCTCGCAGGGCTGTCCTTCGGTATACTGAGCCCAGTGATATCCGGTAGGAGAATGATGTTCTTGGCGGCCGCAATGCCTCACTCGGCACTGCTCTCCGCCGTGCTCGGCATACCCTTGAGCATACTCTACGGTTTATCGCCGAGCGAGTGGGCTATAATTATAGGTACGCCTCTACCGCTTTTCATTTACATACTGGAGCGTAAGGGTGTCTCTGAGGATATAGCC
>JALUZI010000170.1 GCA_027012045.1 Desulfurococcales archaeon | reverse complement strand
GCCCTTGGAGAAGATCAAGGTTGAAGCCACGCCAGCAGTACTAGTCATTGGAGGGGGAGTAGCAGGGCTTAGGAGCGCCCTGGACATGGCTAGGATGGGTGTGAATGTTTACCTTGTCGAGAAAGAGCCGTTCCTGGGAGGCCACACTGCCAGGCTGGGCTCGACGTTCCCCGACGGCAGGCCGGGCTGGGAAATCGTATCAGACCTGATTAAAGAGCTGAAGAAGAGGGATAACGTAGCAATATACACTCTCGCCACGGTGGAGAAGGTCGAGGGGTACATTGGGAACTTCACGGTTACAATCAGGGTCAAACCCAGGTACTTCACTAGAAACTGCGATAAAATAAGAGAGGCCATAGACAGATGCGGCGACAGGAGAAGCCCAGACGAGTGGAGCTACGGGACAAGGGAGAGGACACCTATACTCCTACCGCCATACCCAGGGGCGTACCCGAGCATTCCCGCGCTCAAAATAGATGAATGCGGCAGCGATAAATGTGCTTCATGCCTGGAGCCCTGCCGGGACGCTGTGGATCTGGACATGGAGGATCAGATCATAAAGGTTAAGGTGGGCGCTATTATAACAGCAACAGGGTTCAAGCCGTACGAACCGTCTAAAGGGGAGTACGGGTACAAGGAGTCCCCGATGATCGTGACGCTACCACAGTTCTACAGCATCATAAACCGGTCAAACGGGAACGGTAAACTACTCGTTAACGGGAGAGAGGTCAAGAGCATAGCTTTCATATACTGCGTTGGAAGCCGGATGAAGGAGGGTAGAACATACTGTTCAAGGTATTGTTGCAACGCAACGATGCACGCCGCCCTAGTTGTAGCATCGAAGTTCCCCGGGGTCAAGCAGTACCACTTCTACCGCGATATAAGGACCTATGGGAAGAACGAGCTAATGTACGAGAAGGCCTCCAGGAGCGGGGCAGTGTTCATCAAGTTCCCTGAGGATGAGCCTCCGAGAGTAATAGTGGAGAACGGAGGGCTCATCGTTAGGTCAAGGGACCTGTTAACCGAGGGAGTAACGGTTGATGTACCAGTCGACCTCGTAGTACTCGTTACCGGCATGGTGCCCAATGAGAACAAAGATCTAAATGAGGTTCTAAAGCTCCCGGTAGGGAACGACGGTTTCTACCAAGAAGTGCACCCCAAGCTAAGGCCTGTTGAGACTACATTGGCAGGCTTCCTGATAGCTGGAACTGCGCAGGGTCCTAAGGATATAAGGGAGACTCTTGCTTCAGCATCGGCCGCTGCGGCGAAGGCTGGTGGAATAGTGCTGAAGGGTACACTGGAGCTCGAGCCTTTCAAGGCTTTCGTTGACCCGGAGAAGTGCAACCTAAGCAGGGAGTGCATAGCGGAATGCCCATACATGGCGATTACCACCAAGAACTATGAAGGAATAGGTGAGAGGGCCTGGGTTAACCCTGCGATTTGCAAGGGTTGCGGTGCATGCGTCGCTGTATGCCCGAACAACGCTATCCAGATCAAGGGGTTGACTAATGAGCAGATTGTTGACATGATCCGGGCAGCCGCGAAGGAGGTGTAACCCGTATGGTTAGGAAGAAGAAGCTCACGGTTCACATTCTCCGGGATAAACTCGGGTTGAAACCTTCAAAGGAGCTGTTGGAGAAGCTTAAGGAGCAGAAGAGAATTGAGAGCCTGATAAAGAGATCCATATCCAAGACCCCGAAGACCGTCCCCGAGATAGCCGAGGAGACTGGTCTGGAGAAACCGCTGGTGCTCTGGTACCTGATGACCTACTACAGGCACGGCATGGTCGAGGAGAAGGGGAAGACTGACGAGGGCTACTTCAAGTACATCTGGAGTGAGAGGAGGTGA
>JALUZI010000169.1 GCA_027012045.1 Desulfurococcales archaeon | reverse complement strand
GTCCCCGAGGCATCAGCGAAGCCGAATACGAAAGCCCCCAGGATAGCGAGCAACGGGTTCCAGTTGGCGAACGCGACATCGGCCAGAGCTATGAAACCCCTGCCCGCGGATATCGTCCTTGTGAAAGAGCCGAGCCACCCGATCGACAGGTATGCTCCTCCCAGACCTGCGAGCCCGGCGCCCACTATTGTCGCGTAGAGCCTCATCCTGCTAACATTCACACCCATAGCCTCGGCAGACCTCGGATCCTCACCGCAGGCCTTAACCTTCAACCCAAGCCCAGTCCTCTCCAGCACCCACCAGGTGGCTACAGCTATAGCAAGCGCGAGCACCAGTATCTGAGGTATAACAAGATTGGTCCCCGCGGCCCGGATGCTCCACGGGTTAATCTTCGCTACCTTAGGGCTGCTCGAGTAGTCCCCCCAGAGGAATATGAGGGACAGTATGCTCAGCCCGTAGGCGAAGCTGTTGAAGCCTACTCCCGCTATTATCTGGTCTCCCCTGAGGTAAACGCTTATAACCCCGTGGAGCAGCCCGGACAGCAGGCCTACAACTAGGCCGATTAGTAGGCCTATCAGCGGGTCTCCCGTGTAGAACGTTGTCACTGTCGAGGTTAGCGCTGATAGGAGGAATATCCCTTCTAGACCTATGTTTACAACACCCGATTTCTCCGCTATGATCTCGCCTACTGCGGCTAGGAGGAGGGGTGTCATGCTGAGGAACGTGTTCGACAGCAGGTTCACTATGTCAGCCATCATCCCTCGTGTTCACCTCCTAAGCCTGTATAGCTGGACTAGCCTCCGATACGCGTAGGGTGCTGATAGGGCTATGATTATGATCCCGGTAATCGTGTCTGACACGTATGGCGGGGCCCCCGTCTCCAGCTCGACCCAGTGGCCGCCTATTATGAGGTCCGCGAAGAACAGCGAGGAGAATATTATTCCTATGGGATGGTTCCTCCCGAGCAGCCCTACGCCTATGCCGGCGAACCCTAGGCCGTATACCGAGGACATAGTCGTGTCTATGGCGCTGGATACTCCGAGTACTAGGAGGGCGCCGCCTAGCCCTGCGAGCCCCCCGCCCAGGGCCATCGAGAAGAGTATGCTTCTTGAGGGATTGAACCCTGAGTACTCCGCGGTTCTAGGGTTGAACCCTGAAACCCTCATCTTATAACCTAGGTCGGTGTAGTAGAGGATGTAGTATGCGCCCAGGGCTCCTAGTACCGCTATCCAGAAAGCTGTGGTCATCGAGAACATCTCGCTCCGAGGGATTTGAACGCTCATATAAGGCTTCTCCGGGTTAGGGAGATACTTAATAATAATGTAAATAATGAGATAATACGCCGTCCAATTCAACATTATAGCGGTTATAACCTCGTTTATCCCCCTGTAAACCCTCAGGGCAGCCATGATCCACCCCCAGAAACCACCTGCGAGGAACCCTGCTACCAGTCCTAGGATAGGGTTGCCAGTATAGTACCCGGCCACCAGGCCCGCGAGGGCCCCCATGTACAGCTGGCTCTCCCCTCCTATATTGAAGACTCCTGCCAGGAGGGGAATAGAGAAGGCTAGCCCGGTCATGACGAGGGGAGCGCTCTTCCCGGCAAGGTGGCCTAGGTCTGAGGCGCCTCCGGTTAGCATTATATCGAATATTTCTAGGGCGTGATACCCCATAAGCTCGAGTATAACGCCGGCTATCAGGAACCCGGTTAGGGCTGACAGGGATACCTCTATTGCACCGGTCACATAGTCCTCCTTCCTAGCTTTAACTAGGTCTACAAGGCCCTTGAGACTCACACTTTGACACCTCCCATGAGCATTCCAACCTTATCCCGGGTGAGCTCCTCCGGCCTGCCCAT
>JALUZI010000168.1 GCA_027012045.1 Desulfurococcales archaeon | reverse complement strand
AAGTAGTCGGTTTATATCAGTCAGTCCTGAAGAATACATAGGCAGTATATACGGGCAGAAAGACGAACTTGTTGTCGTTCTTGGTTCTGAGAAGGATAAAGAAGGTCGGATAGTAGAGAGAGGGACAGTCATCAGGGTTCCTACCGAGGAGCTCTGGAAGTTAAGCTGGCGATCTAACGCCTATCTCCCTTACGCTGACTTTCGCAAGAACTACTACAGCTCTAAGACCTTAAAGGCCGTTAGAGCTTTTGTTGTTGACTGTGATGGAGTAACGAGTGCCACTCTGGGCAAGGTAGTTAAATACCTGTGGAGCTCCCTACCGGCTCAACCTACCTACATAGTGAATTCCGGAAAGGGAGTTCACTTCATCTACCAGCTTGACAGACCCGTTGAGGTTAAAGGCTTACGCTGGAGCATTAACAAGCTCAACGAGGCCATACAGAACAGCTACACGGCGCTCCTTGAGGTTGATAAGCACCCGGTAGTCCACCCATACCGCTTTCCCGGATTCCTGACTAAGATTAACACTACTGCAACGGCGTTTAGAGTCAGAGGAGCCTACACCTTAGAGGAGCTGATGAAACTGTTTGAGATAAAGCCTAAGAAGGCAGAAAAGGGCAAAAAGCAGGATAAACAGAAAGGGGAGCTCCTGGTATTACCCAACGGCAGGAGAGCGTTCTTTGAGTGGGTATTGAGAAGGCTTTTTAAGAATCCGCCGATACCGGGAAGAAGGCAGAACTCCTTTTTTGCCTTGGGAATAGTCTCCTACAAGTGCAGGAGAGAAGTTCCGTATGAAGAGGCATTAGAAACAATACCGATGGTTTACGAAGATATGATGAGGCGAAACCTACACATAGGCTTTACGATAGAGGAGGCCTATGAGGCCTTTCAGAAAGGCTATCAGCCCAAGTATGTAAGGGCAAGCTGGAAATACCTCTGTGAGCTCTTGGGTTGGGAATACAGGCCGAATAAGAGGAACGGGAGAAAGAGAGAGGAACATTTGAAGATTGCACGACAGATTAAAGAACTCTATGCAAGGTCTCGTTGGGAAGAACTTGAAGAACATATCAAGCGCTTGTTAGAGCAGGGCTACAGTAAACGCAAGATAGCCGAAATGGTCGGCATTTCTCACGATACTTTATACCGTCGTTTTTCTCACCTGTGGAAGTAAGCAAATAATTGGAATACAAGCCTTAAAGCCACTTTTGGTTAACGCCTCAAAGTGTCAGATTCTATTGATATAAACCCTCCCCTACCGAAGGTAGGTTATACCGGCGGGGGCAAAAAGCGGGAGAAAAGCAAAGAGAGATAAGGGTTTCTCCATTTCCGTAGGGTTGGCTTGGTTTGGCTTGGCTTGTTTCCTACCGTTAACTTTCGGATATAGAGTTAGTTAACGGTATATATCGGGATATAGAGTAAACTAACGGTATTTACCTGTTGTTGGAGGCCTTGAGTTTCTTACTCTTTCCCTTTAAGTCCTTGGAAATCAAAGGTTTTCTCTCTCTGTTTTACCGCGGCCGCCGAAATTTTTTCGGCGTTAGCCCTTGAAAATCAAGGGATTCCCTCTACTTTGGCTGTTTTCCGTTCTCTGCCTGGTCAACAAGTTAGTTGCAGACTGTTCAAAACAGCCTCTCTGACCCGCCTCTTGTCCTCTCTGAGCGATTTTCTCTGCGGAGAGGTATTGTGATACCCTGAGAGTGAGAAAGAGCGAATATATTGACGTTTTGGGGGTGAAAAATGTGGGTAGAAGTCAAGGGAGTCTTGATTAACCTATCTCAAGTCCTTGCAGTCTATTACTCAGACCACGATGAAAATTTCAAGCCCGGCCACTACCTCATCTTTCAAGGCCACGGCTGTATTG
>JALUZI010000167.1 GCA_027012045.1 Desulfurococcales archaeon | reverse complement strand
AGCTCAGCCAGGTAGAGCGGCGGGCTCTTAACCCGTAGGCCAGCAGGTCGGGTTAGCCCTCTGGGCGGAGGTCCCGGGTTCGAATCCCGGCGGGCCCGCCACATTCCCGCCGCCCACAAGGCTCCTATTCTTTCAACCGAGCAGCTTTTACGTTGGGCTTATAAGATCTGTAGACCAGAACTTGTTTTAGAGTAGACATAGCGGATTTAACCACTGGGAGTGTGTGAATCCGTTGGAGATACTTGAAGACTTATCTATACCGGAAGGTAAGAGAGTGCTAGTATACAAGGACACGCTTATAGTGAGCGATATCCACCTAGGATATGAGTCCGAAGCAGAGCTTGAAGGCGCCTTCCTACCTAGAGTACAGTTGAAACACGCGTTGCAAGACATAAGGGATGCGGTGAATTCTCATGGTATAAGGAGGCTTGTTATTGCAGGTGATTTGAAACACAAGTTTGAAGCGTTAACGTGGCAGGAAAGAGTGGAGATCGAGAAATTCGTGAACACTATTTACAGTTATGGTGTGAAAGACGTTGTTCTCGTCCGGGGAAACCATGACACATTCATAAAGGGATTACTGGCCAATTTGAATGTCCGTATTGTGGATGATATACTGGAGCTCGATAACAACATTGCTATCACACATGGCCACATACTACTCGACGAGGAAATCCTGAGTAGGTATAAACTCTTAGTAATGGGTCATGAGCATCCGGTGGCCGCGGTGAAGATGGGTGGGGCCTCTGTATCACGGTTCCCCGTTTTTCTGTTAATGCCTTTGGATTGCTGTGATACAAGATTGCTGGTTATGCCAGCCTTAGGTGTATACCAGTCAGGCAACCCTATTTCCTATGAGAGAAGCGGCTATCTATCCCCGATTATTAAGAAGTACGGAAAGCCCGAGCTAAGCCAGTTATACGTTTCTGATTCGGGTATGACTATAGAAATGCCTGAAATGAGGTATTTGAGGGATTACCTAGTTGCCTAGAGGAATTCCTCTTCCTCATACTCGTACTCCCTTATACAACCCTTCTCCTTGAGAGTCTTGAAGACTTTTTCTACAGCCTTATACACTTCTTCCTCTCTCTTAGCACCGGTTATGACCATGCGGCCGCTACTGAATATTAGTAGAACAACATACGGATCCCTCATCCTATATATCAGACCCGGGAACTGCTCAGGCTCATACATTGTGTTCTCTATGAGCAACGCTGTCTTCTCTAGGTCAACTTCGACTCCTAGATTTGCTGAAGCCACAATGTTCTGAACCTGGATTCTAGGCCTACCATGTAGTGGAATACCTCTTTCCTTGAGGTTTTTCATAATGATCTTAACAGCATTTACCAGTTGGTTAACACTCTTAGCTCCTGTTACCACCATTTTACCCGACTTGAATATTAGAGCCGTGACTTTCGGCACGTGAAGCCTGTATATTAGTCCGGGGAACCTGTCAGGATTGTATTCTACATCCTCTATCTTTGACTCGATGAGTTGGAGATCCAATTCGTGTTCCAGGATTACCGTCGCAACGATATTTTCGATTTGAACCTGAGGCTCGAACTTATCCTCTACCAACACAAGCACCCAAGTCTACTTAAATGCACTGCCTATTTAAAAAGACTATTTAAACTAGCCTTGAACCATCGTCTAACCGGGGATGACGAGGTGGGCAGCCTGCGATAAATATGAAGACAACCAACTCACTCCGACCCCACTTTTAATATATAGTCCTTCATATTAGCCATGCTAGATACCAACAACTCAAGGACGCGGTAAGAGACCCTTTCCCGGTTTTCCTTCACTATAAAAAAGCTTATGGAACCATCCTTTTCGATCCCTTCTATATTAAGCCAGAGATAATCCTTCACACTTACAGGCTCTTTATAATTCAGTTTGAGTACATTCCTAACATAATAATAAGCATTGTTTAATTCTACTCGACTCTTATCGGTTTTAATTCTGGGTCTCTTATTTGAATATCCTAGTCCTGCAATATAGGACAGGAGAAAACGTGCTATATCCTTTATTGACAGTGATTCTATTGCCTGAATATTTTCTTCAGCTAGAGAAAAAAGGTTTGTTATATTCTCCATCACATGCTTAACTAAGTCGTCACCATGAAATAGCGGCTCTAATTCTCTAAATCCTTTCAAAGGATAACGTGTAAACCCGAGATCCCTCGAGTAAATAAGAGAATAAATTTTCGGTGTCCCTAATAAGAATCTTATCAAATGATTCTCGCAATAGAAAATTTTCCCTTTCTGTTCAAACTTAACAAACGGTAGTGCTATTCTGAGCTGCATGAAACCACCTTCAGGATATAAGGTTCAGGGTGCCATATTAATTATATAATGTAGAAACAAGGGATTATCCATTATAATGGATGTGGCGGTAATAGGGATATGCATGTGTTTAGTGAGGGTGGTGGTGATTTTTGCGTTGGTTGATAGTAAAGTTTATTAATCTATTGATAGTTCTTGTTGCAGTAACATACATAGTAGCCTCAATAACCAGCGGTCCTCTTGCACAGATACAAATAGATAAAGAAAGAGAATTGTTACAGCAGCAATTAAAAAATCTCCAAGGGTTGACTCCGGAGGAAAAACGTGAATGGCTAAATGAGAGGTTGCAGGCTTATATTAAAAGTAATGGATTAGATAAGCCTTGGTATGTTCTTGCTTTCAGATTTACGAAAGACTTATTGACGTTTAAAGATCTTAATGCAACTTTAATGACTACACAGTATTTCCATCAGGGCAGTCGAAAAGTCCTCTATATCATAGCGGAGAGAATGCCGTTTTCTATTCTCCTGTTTACGACTTCATCGGTTCTTACGATACTGTTTGCACTCCCCTTAGCGCTCTACGCGGCAAGAAGACCTGGAGGAGTAATCGATAACACAGTAATGGGATGGAGTGTATTCAGCGTAAGCATGCCTTGGTGGTGGCTCGCCATGGTATTTATCTATTTATTTGCATACAAATGGCATATTTTCGCTGGTCCCGCAGCGCAGACCAATTGGAAAGACCCAATCCAGGTATTGAACAGAATGGCCTTGCCAGTGATGACGGTCACACTTCTAAGCATAGGAGACTCTGCTTTTAGAATGAGAAACATCTTTCTAGACATCTTTAACGAGGACTTTGTTACAGTAGCTAGGGCTAAAGGTGTACCGGAAAGGGACGTATTAAGAAAGCATGTCCTAAGGGCGTCGGCTCCACCTATTGTTACGATGGTGCTATTCAGTATTATACTGAGTGTTGTTAATGGAGCAATAATAACTGAATTGATATTCAACTGGTTTGGAATGGGTAGGCTATATTGGGATGCAATCGAATACAACGACGTGCCTGTTCTAGTAGAGTTGACATATATAACTACACTTCTCTATCTACTCACTAGGTTCCTCCTAGATATACTGTATACATACCTTGATCCAAGAATAAAGAGAGCATAGGGTGGTATAGATGGTAAAATATGAGTTAAAAAAGAGAATAGGCAACACTACGAGAATAATATTATATACATGGTCTGGTAAAATAGGAGTCTCGTTACTCATTATATTTATAATGCTAGCAGCAGTGGTAATGATTTACTACTATCCAACTGTAACAACAAGTTATGGAAGAGGAGTAGCTTCCGATTGGATATACAATTATCCATTAAATGCACCGCCTTGCTGGTCCGTGCATAATAAATTCAAGGGATTCATCATTTCAAAAGATAGCTTAAATACTACTGGAATAAAGAAAGGTGTAATTACTATTCCAGGAATATTTGGGCCTAAAAAGATAATGGGATACAAATTAACATATACCGGACGATTTATCTACACGTCTAATGCATTTCCAAGCGACATCTTATTGGTTACTTCAATAAGGACAGGAGTAAACCTTTCATATGTAAAATTGCTATATTATCTAGAAAGACCTGACGGCTCTAAAATTACACTATTTAATTCCACAATAGAAACCAATAAACTGATATTGCTCTATGGGTCGACAGGCTCTCAAATAAAGGGGAAAATAAATCTACAGCCACTAAGTATCAACAGTATAAATAAGAATTCCCCCATTTATCCCTACCTCATGAGTAGTTTACAGAAAATATATGATAACAAGGTATCCTTATCCAGCTATAAAATATCAGATTTAATGCTTGGCACATTAGTGAAAGATACGACGGGTAATATTAAATTAAAACCGATGAAAGGAAATTATACTATATACTTATCACTTGAATTCCTACTTGAACCCGGAGCTAAAATAAACATAGAAAAGAACAAAATTGGGCTAGAAGCTTTTCAATGGAAGTTCATGAGTAACTGCTATGGTCTGTTTGGAACAGATAACGTAGGAAGACCTATTGGACTTGGATTATTGCTAGGGATCCCATATGCCTTCTACATTGGCTTTACAGTAACATTCATATCCACATTCATTGGCGCTATATATGGTACGCTAGCTGGCTATTGGAAAGATATTAAAGGTGAAGCTTTAATGAGAGTCGCAGATATTGTAAACTCACTTCCATTCCTACCAATACTTATAGTCCTATCATACGTATTTAGACAAACAATTAACTTAAACATGCTGGCATTTCTAATGATAATACTGTTCTGGGCGGGACCAGTAATTATAGTGCGTAGTGCGGCCTTACAAATAAGCGAACAATTGTATATTGAAGCAGCTAAAGCATCCGGTGCTTCTACCAGCAGAATTATTTTAAGACATATTTTCCCACAAATACTTCCATATACACTGGCTATAGCAGTACTAAGCATTCCTGGTATAATCGTAACTGAAGCTGGCCTCAGTTTACTCGGATTTGGAGATCCAACGGCACCAACATGGGGAAAAATGTTGCAGAACGCCTATGATTCACAAGCCGTAATCAATGGGTGGTGGTGGACATACCTATTTCCCGGGCTGGCTTTAGTTGTTTTCTCGGCGACATTTTTGCTAATCGGCAGAGCGATAGAACCATTAGTAGCACCTAAATTACAGAAGTAATCTAAAATTATATACACATTTAGGATAACTTTCTCCTCTTTTTGCCGTAATGACTTTCAGAATATTTGTTCAAATCCATAAAAGCCGTAGGAATAACTTTATAATCAGCCTCAACACCGTATTATAATATACGACCATTAAGAAATACCTTAGTCGAACGATGAGGTGAAATATTGTGAAAAGAGCAATTTCGTTATTACTAGTTGCATTAATGCTCGTGCCATTGCTACCAGTGTTCCATACATCAGCACAGCAAGGAGTATTAGTAGACAAGGTGACTATAGCTAGAATAGAGGATGAAAACACGGCAGCTCAGTCACTACTAAACGGAGAGACCCAGGCAAGACTATTTGCCATGGAAAAAGTTGACACAGTAAACAATTTACAGAAACATGGGTTTAACATAGTAAGAGCTTATAGTGGTTTGGTAGATATTTACGTGAACCCTGCACCAAACTGTACAGACGGTTCATTCAACATATTCGCGGACAGAAGAGCTAGACTTGCACTGCAGTTCCTCATACCTAGAGACCAGATAGCGACTAACGTCTACAAAGGTGCTGCTCTACCTACGTTAACATCATATATACCTATGATGCCCGACTACCCCCATCTCCTTGGAACATTAGCAAGATGGCAGAGCCTTATAGACAGTAAGGGTAAGAAATATGGACTTCAATTACTCAAGGAAGCACTGTTAGCAAACGGGGCGCAGCTTAAGGACGGTAAATGGTATAAAGATGGCAAGCCTGTTACTGTGAAGTTCATTATTAGGACTGAGGATAAACGTAAGGATGTCGGCAACATTGTTGCAGATATTCTTGAGAAAGAGGCTAACCTGACTGTTAAGAGGATATACAAGGACTTCAGTGGTGCGTATCAGATAGTATATCGTAGTGATCCAGCTAAATGTGAGTGGAGTCTGTATACTGAGGGTTGGGGTATAACTGGTATGACACAGTACAACTACGACGACGCTGTGTGGTTCTTTAGCAGCATATGGGGAAGCATGCCTGGTAGAGGAACTCCGGGATACTGGAACTATGCCAACAAGACAATAGATGACATAGCAATGAAACTGGATGAGGGTAACTACACTACTGTTGACGCCTTCTATAAGGCTATCAACAAGTTGATAGATCTTGGTCTCCAGGAGTCTATTAGAGCTTTCGTTGTTGCTACTGCTGACATGTATCCATTTGCACCGGGTATAACGGGTTATGTGCAGAGCCCAATAGTGTATCCATGGAACACCTATACTTGGCTGAACCTCCACTACACGACCGATACTATAAGGGTATCCAACAGGTACGTCTACAAGTCCGGATGGTCCTGGAACCCTATGGGTGGATGGCAGGATATGTACAGTAGGCCTGTAGTTGACGCTATAACATGGCCTGCTGTTACGAGCAGACCTACTGACGGTAAGACCGGATGGAGTCCCGGGCACACGACGACATGGAAAGTCGAGAGGGGACCAGTAAAAGTGCCTGGCGACGCACTAGTATACGACCATGCCCTACATAAGTTCGTAAACGCGTCAGAGGCTAATGTTACCACTGCTATAAACGCCGTGACCTATAACTTAGGTCTACTAGGAAAGATTAAATTCCATGACGGTACAACCGAGAGCCTAGCCGACCTATTATCACGGTACTACATGATATTCGAGTACTCATTCGATGATAGCACCAATACGACCAACGACACTAGATACGACCCGAACCTAGTCTACGACTGGTATACAACTGTAAACAATTTCGTCGCCATTAAGATCAACAATGATACTTCTGTCACTGTATATACCAATTACAAGAGCGTCGATGATGGCAGAATCGCTGGAGCATCAAGTCCCTGGACAAGCTTCCCACTAGAACTCTACGCTGCCATGGACACACTGGCCAGGACCGGCAACTACTACTTCGACATATACAACAACGGAGAAATAATACACCTACTCTCCCCCGATCAGTGCAGCGCTATGGTAAAGAACCTCCAGCAGCTTAAGGACAACCCGCCGGACTGGGTTCAGCAGCTCATAAAGATGGGTTACCTAACTATGGACGAGTGGAAGGCTAGGGTGGATCATCTCGTATCATTCTACAATAGTTATCACCACCTAGTAATAGGAAACGGCCCATTCATGTTAACAAGCTACGACGCAACAAACGATGTGGCTACACTCAAGAGAGTGTTCGGCTTCCCAGTACCGTTTAACGCTGTCGCGCAGGAGGTTGCCTATAAGAAAGCCGAGCTACAAGTGAAGGCTGAAGAGCTTACCAGTAACGCCAAGGGAACACCGATAGCTCTGATAAACGTTAAAATTAACGGGCAGCCTGGAACAAAGGACAACGTAGTAATATATCCGCTACTAGTTAACCTGAAGACTTTCGAGCTAACGACACTGACACTAGAGCAGATGGGTAACGGTCAGTATAAAGCCTCGCTGCCGAAGGACATGCCAGAGGGACAGTACCAGCTAATGATACTGGCATATCCAATAGGATACAGCTATCCAGCACAGTACCAGTCAGTCCTAACACTACAACACATGGCAGCTACAACCAGCACCTCAACAAGCACTACGAGCACAACAACGAGTACTACCACGAGTACAACTACAAGTACGACTACTAGCACAACAACGACACAGACCACAAGTAGTACAACAAGTAGTAGCACTACTACGCAGAGCACAAGCCAGCCAACAGAGACAGGAACCAAGAAAGGAGGCAGCAACGCGGCGCTATGGGCTAGTGTGATAATAATCATAGTAATCATAATCGGCGCAGCCTGGTACGCTATGAAGAAATAATCACAATAACAAACCAACTTTTTCTTTTTAAATTACTTTCAATCTTTGTTTTCCATTCTTTGAATCACATATGCAAAACCACTTTTATTTGTAAAATTAAAAATGTGGTACACTCCAAGTATTTGTCTGGTATGCTTGTTGGTGAATGGTGTCAGCCGTGCCGTTACTCGAGATTAATGGGTTGAGAACGTATTTCTATACTCTCAGAGGTATAGTAAAGGCTGTTGACAATGTGTCGCTGAAACTAGAGAAAGGTGAAACCCTGGGTATCGTCGGGGAAAGTGGTTGTGGTAAATCCACGCTTGCATGGAGTATTATAGGACTAGTTCCTCCTCCTGGCAAAATAGTTGATGGATCGATAATTATAGATGGAATAGACATAACTAAAATGTCTGAAGGTGAGATTAGGGAGAAAATACGATGGAAAAAGGTTAGTATGATATTCCAGGGAGCTATGAATGCTTTGAATCCAGTCTATAAGATCCGAGAACAGGTGGCTGAGCCAATGATCCTGGCCGGGTACAGTGAACATGAGGCTTATAAAAGGGTGGATGAACTCCTTGAGGCGGTTGGATTAACGCCTGCTGTTGGTGACAGATATCCACATGAACTCTCCGGTGGCATGAAGCAGAGAGTCGTCATTGCCATGGCGCTTACACTTGAACCGGATCTGGTTATTGCTGACGAGCCTACTACCGCCCTCGACGTTGTTGTTCAGGCACAAATACTTAATCTTCTAAAGGAATTGCAGAGGAAGAAGAAGAGAAGTATTATCATAATAAGCCATGACCTGGGAGCAGTTACCGAGTTAGCTGAGAAGATAGCTGTAATGTATGCGGGTAAGATAGTTGAGTTTGGAACTGCTGAGCAGGTGTTTAATAATCCTCTTCATCCTTATACACAAGCACTTATACGGGCAATACCAAGGTTAACGGGCCCTGTAACTAAGCTAGAATACATACCCGGAGCTCCTCCGGATCTTAGATTCCCTCCCCCTGGCTGTAGGTTTGCCCCTAGGTGTAGCAAAGTAATGGACATATGCCATAAAGAAGAACCACCTATGAAGGAGCTAGAGAAAGGCCACTTTGTAGCATGTCACCTGTATGATTGAGGGGTGAATCAATAGTGTATTCAATGGAGATAGGAGAAAAAATACTTGAAGTTAAAGACTTAAAGGTGTGGTTCCCCGTATCCCAAAGTTTTATAGACAATCTTAGAGGTAAAGCTAAGCTGTTCGTTCATGCTGTCGACGGAGTCTCATTTGAAGTACATGAAAAGGAAACCTTCTGTCTTGTTGGCGAGAGCGGTTGTGGTAAAACAACCACGGGTAAGGCTATACTTAGACTGGTCCCTGTAACAGGGGGATCCGTTAAGTTCAAGCCAAGCAAGTCTGTTTTAAAGGATTTAGAGGAAAGGGGCATAGAGCCTGATAGTGATGGAACGGTCGATCTAGTTTCGGTTCCTTTGAAAAAGTTTAAGCCGTTACGCAGGGATCTCCAGATAGTTTACCAGGATCCGTATGGAAGTATGAATCCGAGGTATAGGATCAGGGATGTTATAGGCGAGGCTATTGATGTACATAAGGCTGCATCGACTAGAGAAGAGAAAGAAGAAATGATAATTAAAGTGCTTGAGAAAGTGAAGCTAACACCTGCCACAGACTTCATTGACAGGTACCCCCACCAGCTCAGCGGGGGACAGAGACAGAGAGTTGCGATTGCTAGGGCAATAATACTGAACCCGCGGCTCGTCATCGCGGACGAGCCGGTTTCAATGCTAGACGTATCTATTAGGGCTGAAATCCTCGAATTGTTCAACGAGTTGAAGAAAGACATAGGGCTATCATACATATTCATAACACACGACTTGGCCGTAGCAAGATACGTATGTAACAGAATAGCCGTAATGTACCTCGGTAAAATAGTTGAGATGGGTGACGCTAGGGAAATAATAGCAGACCCAATGCATCCTTACACTAAGGCTCTTGTAGCGGCTATACCTGATCCCAACCCGGAGAATAGGAAGAAGATCAGGGAAGTGCCAATAATAGGAGAGGTTCCTAACGCTATTAATATACCTCCCGGATGTAGATTCCATCCGCGCTGTGTATACTATAACAGGGCAGCCAAGGGAGAAGGAGACGCCAGGTTAGCTGAGAAATGTCCTCGTGACCAGCCTCCCTTCAAGGAGGTCAAGCCTGGCAGGCGTGTAGCATGCTGGCTATACGAGTAGTCTAGGACTGAATATAACAGGTATCCCCGGCTAAACACCGGGTTTAACTTTTTATGTAGGTTATTGTCTTATTCTTTTTAGACAGTTGTATTAAGGGTGAACGGTTTGCTACACGATCCCGCTGCCATCTATGGCTGGGGAGCATACATACCTAGATACAGGCTTCCTATGAAAGAAATAGCACGCATATGGGGATGGCATGAAGGAGTCCCCTCAGGCCTTAACGTCAAGGAGAAAAGCGTAGACGGCCCTGACGAGGACTCTCTCACAATAGGGCTAGAAGCAGCATACAACGCTCTGAAAAGGGCGTCAGTCAACCCTAAGGAGATAGGTGTAGTTATGTTTGGAAGCGAGTCAAAACCCTATGCGGTGAAACCTAGCGCAACAATAATAGCCGAAGCACTAGGCATAACACCCTCGACAATGGCTTCAGACCTCGAGTTCGCCTGTAGAGCGGGAAGCGAGGCTTTCAGGGCAATAATAGGGATGACCTTAGGCGGATTAGTCAAATATGGCCTGGCAATAGGGAGCGACACCGCCCAGGCGAACCCCGGTGACGTTCTGGAATTCACTGCTAGTAGCGGTGGAGCAGCATTCATTATAGGTAAGCCGAATGGGACAGAGGCGGCAATAATCGAGGGTTCATACACCTATGTCACGGATACACCTGACTTCTGGAGGAGAGCACTTCAACCATACCCACTCCATGGAGAAGGCTTCACAGGGGAACCTGCGTATTTCCATCATATAGAGAACTCTGTCAGGGCACTGATGGAGATGCTTGACCTCAAACCCGAGGATTTCGACTACGCAATATTCCACCAGCCCAACGGTAGGTTCCCACTCAAGGTAGGCAAGAAACTCGGGTTCCCCAAGGAGAAAATACTGCCGGGCCTCGTAACTCCCTTCATAGGAAACACGTATAATGGAAGCGCGCTTCTTGGTCTCGCAAGGGTTCTAGACCAGGCAAAACCTGGTCAGAGAATACTCGTAGCACCCTTTGGGAGCGGTGCAGGCAGCGATGCATACAGTATCGTCGTAATGGAGGGTGTCAAAGAACGTCAACAGAAAGCACCTACGGTCGATGACTACCTTGTCAGGAGAAAAGAGGTCGACTACGCGTTATACACCAAATTCAGGAACATCATTACACGCATAGTTTAAACCGCGAGGTGTGAACAGATGGGTGTATATGTTAAATCGTACGGCCTTACAAAACTAGGCCGTTCATACTTCAAGAGCCTATACGACCTGGTGAATGATGCTTTAAGCGATATGGATGACACTACAAAACCCGACCTAATCATAGTATCCTCATTGTTCACGTCAACCTCGATAGGCCAGCTGGACTTGGCGTCCAAAATCGCTGAAATAACAGGCTACAAAGGTGTACCAGCAATAAGAGTGGAGACAGGGGAGACCTCAGGCCACAACGCTGTATTGATGGCTTTCCGCCTACTAGCCAGTGGACAGTACGATAACATACTGCTAGTAGGAGCGGAGAAAACAACTGAGTTCCTCGCGGCTAGGATGTATAAGGAAATAAGCAAGGTATTCGACAGTGAATACGAAGCATACATGGGCGTAGGCCACGCCTCCTTACACGCCCTAGCAATGAAAGAGTATATGAGAAGGTACGGTAAAACCCACAGAGAACTAGCGTACTGGCCAGCATTAATGCACCAAAACGCCCTTAACAATCCATACGCAGCCCTCAGATTCCCAGTTGACCAAGACTCCGTGGTCAAAGCCAATACTGTGAGCGACCCTATAACCCTCCTAGACAGCTATCCACTAGTTGACGGTGCAAGCACAGTTATCCTAACCAGGAACCCCAACTCCGCCCTTGCCGAGATAAAATATGCCGCCGCCGCAACTGACGTAATGCCAATTACCCATAAAGAAGACATACTAGACCTCCCTGCACTAAGAACCGTTTACAATAGAATAAAAGAGGAATCCGGGGGAGACCTTTCAATCGACATATTCGAAGTCACAGACCAGTTCACCATAACACCGTACCTTATATTTGAGTCCATAGGAATAGCAGACAAGGGGTCCTCAGTCGACATGGTGAACAACGGCTTATTCGACAGGAGCGGCCAGTACCCCACAAACGTGACGGGAGGATTAAAAGCCAGAGGACACCCATTCGGAGCAACAGGCCTTTACCAGCTATCAGAAATAGCGGGCATACTCTCCGGCACATTCCCGATTTCAATGGAGGACGCTAAGGAGGCCTTAATCCTAGGAATCAACGGCCTGGGCTCTAATGCCTCAGGCATTCTTGTCGGTAGGAGGTGAATCTTAATGTCAATGGAATACTCCGTCCCACTTTACTGGAGGAACAGGATAAACTATTACAGGCTCATAGGCGGTAAATGCAAGAAATGCGGTAGGATATTCTTCCCACCATACAATAGATGCCCCTACTGCGGCTCAGATGAAATAGAGCCTGTGGAACTCCCTAGGACAGGCAAACTATTAACGTACACGGTATCCTATAACCCGCCCGAGGGCTATAAGCTACAGACTCCACTGATAATAGGACTTGTAGACCTGGGAGTAGCTAAAGTAGTGGCGCAAATAACAGATGCTCAGCCCGACGAGCTTAAGGAGGGAATGGATGTAGAGGCTGTCGTCAGAAGAATAAGGGAAGACAGGACTGCCGGGTTAATACACTATGCCTACAAATTCCGCCCGTTAGTCAAGCAAGAATAAATAACGCGTGAACGGAATGCAGGAAAAATCACTAAACAATTTAATCCCCAATGAAATATCCAGGAGAACTCTTTTTGACTCGAGCACCAAAAATGGCAACATAGAAATACTCGTACGGCGAACCGCTATAGAAAAATACCTAGGCATTAATCTTTCATCACTCGCATCAGGCATAATAGACTTCGAGGTCCTCCCCCCGGAAACTAGGAAAGGAGTAATCGGTATACTTCAGATTCCAGTGGTAATAGTAGGCCCATTCAATTATATTAGAAGGGGAGACGGCGGGCTTGAACGGACATTCGTACCACTGGCTCTTATAACAACTCAGATATCCAAGCTTGCCTCTAAGCTAGCCCAGATAAATTATCCTGAAAAAATTCTAATGAACCCATTGAGAGTAGGTGAGCTGGCTCCACTACTTGGAAATACTGGTTTTCACGTCATCCTGACGTCTCTTGCTGTTGCCTCAGCCATAGAACTGGAAGAACTGTACTCGTGTATAACAGGGAAGGAGAACCATGACAGGGAGCTCAGTGAATGCATTGAAATAAGCAGTTTACTCTTTGAAACGAATCCTACCATTGTTGACATAGCGAAAATAATTACTGGCGAAGAGGATCCCGATATATCGAGTTATAAGAGAAAGATTAAGGATACGGTAGAACTCACGGCTAGACTTTTACTGTTTTCCAGAGATCTCTTCCAATAACTCTTTGGCCCTATCGAACCTTACTTTACCTTCCGCCACCATTATATCAGCAATTTTATCAGCCAACTCTGGAGGAGCCCCTGCCATAATAGCTATGTTTTTGGCGTGAAGCTTCATATGCCCCTTCTGTATCCCCTCCGTGGCGAGCGCTCTTAAAGCGGCAAAGTTCTGAGCAAGGCCTACGGCCGCCATTACTTCAGCTAGCTCCTGGGCAGTCTGTACTCCCAGTATTTTTATCGCTATCCTCGCAACAGGGTGGACTTTAACCGCTCCACCCACAAGCCCGACAGCTATGGGGAGCTCCAAGCTTCCAACGAGGTTTCCATCCTCATCTTTCTCCCATAGAGACAGAGGCATATACCTTCCATTCCTGGCTGCATAGGCGTGAGCCCCGGCTTCGAGAGCCCTGTGGTCCTGCCCGGTTGCCAGTGCAACCGCGATTATACCATTCATTATACCCTTGTTATGCGTGGCAGCCCTATACGGGTCAGCCCACGCGAAGTTCGAGGCAGCGACTATGCCATCCACAACCTCCTCTCCACCTATATCCTCCTTGTAAACCTTAACCCATGCACGTGCTAGCCTTTTCTCCGCGAGATTAGTCAATATTCTCAGATATACCTTTCCACCAGTTATCTTCTCGATAAGCGGGGCAACCTTCTCAGCCATTGTATTCACAGCATTAGCGCCCATGGCGTCCCTCACATCTACTATTAGGTGGGTGACAACCATGGGTCCCTGCGGGCTGTCTATTACTCTAACCTCCAGGTCCTTAGCCCCACCTCCGAGCTTGACGAGAACCGGATCTTGCTTATTTGCAAGATCTAGGATCTCCTGTTTATGCTCTATGATCTTCATCTTAGCATAATATGGAGCCTTAATGTTCACCAGTTGGATTTGGCTTATCATGACCGGCCCTGTTGTAGTAGCCTTTATACCCCCGTCACGCCTCATAACGCGGGCAGCATTGCTTGCGGCAGCAACCACGGAGGATTCCTCTATAACCATAGGTACAAGATAGTCTTTACCGTTTATTCTGAAGTTCGTCGCTACAGCGAAGGGGTAAGACATTGATCCTATAACATTCTCTATCATCGCATCAGCTATCTTAGGCTCCAAGTTACCCCAAGCCTTCAGCGTTTCAACCTCTTCATCTGTTAGCCCCACAAGATCTCTTACAAGGCTAAGCCTCTCATCTATCGTCTTCTTATAGAAACCGGGGATCCTAGAGTTCTCAACAGGCACTATTTATGACACCCCTCAAATAGGCTTAAATGGTATCATGGGAATTATCATATTTTCGCCATACCCGCGGGTAAGAGATAGATAGCATCACCGCTTGCACTATAAACCCTTGTGTGGCCAATAATATAGCTCCACGCCACAGAGGCCGCTATAGCAGCGTCAACATCGTCCCTACTCTTGAGAATAGCTTCATCCAGGATAACCACAAACTTCCTCAAACACCGAACAGCAGTGCTCCTAGCGCAACCAGCGGATTTTAACGCACTCGAGGGATGCGTCTCTATAACAACTATTCCCTTCTTCTCCAGCGATTCTTTGAGCTCGATAGCTCTCAAAGCCAGCTTTCTCATCCCAGGGAGGCCGAGAGGTAGCAGTTTGAAGCCATCTCTAATCAATAGCTTTTCAACGGGTCTGAATCCTTTGTCAACTACCGATAGAGGGGCATCTATGGCAACTACGATTTTACCCGGAAACCTCAATATTAGACTGGTGATTTCAGAGGTGCTAATCCTCCTATCGCAGAACGAGAGAACGCCTTCTACTACAACGCAAATACTAGTAGGCCTGGATTGACTGGCGGATAAGTCCACACCGACTCCTATCCTCATTCGATCGCACCGATAAGTCGGCTTATCAGGGCATCATCGCATTTACCGGTGGAGCAGAGGAGGGTTCCGTCACGATAGACTGTAATAATGTTCCGACCACAGGAAAGTATCATTCTCCATGCATCCCGATAAGCTAAGTTACATCCCTCGATACTGGCGTGTTCAAGCTTTGAGAAAACACTAGAATACCTTGTATAAACAACTTTCCTCCCTCGTACGTCGTCAACAATATATTCTCCAGACACACTTTCCTGCTTGCACCGGCATCCCTCTTTTGACAGGGGGATACTCTCCAGTGAACCAGAATAAACATCACCGACAAGAAGCGCAGGCTTCCAATCATTTCTCAACAGTTTGACAAGGGCAATCACAGCAGTTGACGCAGCCACATAGACCGTTGGAGCCAAGACAGGTATACCGCCCTTCTCTTCTCTGGGAACACTAAATATACAGTCGAAACAGGGAGTATATCCAGGCTTGAACACTGTAACATTATAGTATCGGTCAGAAACGCCGGTATAAACATAAGGTATACCGGCCGCCCATGCTTCTCTAGCAATGAAAGACCTTGCCTTCAAGTTATCAAGTCCATCCATAACTACATCTACACCATCAATAAGCTCCTTCGCATTCATAGAAGAGATCCAGCCGTAGACACTGTCAACTTCAACGTACGGGTTAAGCCTCCTAATCATTGACTCACACGCTATAACCTTAGGTGTATTGCCTAGTGATTCAAGCAATCCAAGACTAGATGTTCTCGGGTAATTCGAGGGCTCCACAAAGTCGTAGTCAACTATGCGAAGAAACCTCACGCCCATACGGACTAGTAATGATGCGACAGCGGATCCAAGGGCACCGCAACCCGGGATAAGTACTCTGAGCCGCCTAATACTGTCTTGGAGGTCGTTATTTATGATGCTTGTTCTCGTCTGCCTGTCAAAAATAGCTTCATCCAACTCCTCTACAACCATACTAACACGGGTCAGCATCCCTAGAACCCTTGGGTACAATTATTGGGACGGTAAATAAAATAAAGCCCACCGGGAGACCGTTAAACAAATATGGAAGCCGGGGTGGCCGAGCGGTCTAAGGCGGCGGGCTGCAGAGCTTCCGGCTAAAACCCATCGTAGAGACCCGTTTTCCCCGGGTTCGAATCCCGGCCCCGGCTCCACCATGGAGAACGCGGTCACATCCCTTACTAGATGAACATATAGTCCACACCGCTGTCTTCCAAGATCCTTATGAGGTCTTTCCTTAGCTGTGATCTGAGTGATTTTTTCTCTATTATACCAAGCTCAACAGGCCTAGGATAATTCTTCTCTAGCGTCTGCAGTATTACTTCAGCCTTTACTCCGTCTGTGAAAGCATATTTAGCCAAGATATGACCGTAGCAGTACTCTTTTTCGAGGTGAATCTTTGTATGCTTAACAGGATAATGCCCTCCACCGTAGCCTGCAACGGGTACACAATAATCTTCCCCCGGAGGATCCTGTATTGACTCAATAACCGTTTCTGCAATTACTCTCCTAGCACGCTGGTCACGCCATTCAATGGGAGTACTCCCTATTTCTATGAACGTCAGCGGTTTAGATAGGTTCGTGGGTCCATGATGAGTGGCCTCTAGGGTAACGTCGTACTCACCGGTTAACCCTGCTTCCCCGGCTTTTCTCCACAGTGTTTTGAACAGCTTCTTAGAAAGGTGTGAATTAGAGATTGAGAGCTCTAAAGGTTTACCACCGTGACCCGCCTGGTTCAAAGGGTTTCCGGTGTGGTGTACTGTAAGACTTTTCCTGCCTGCTTCTGCTTTGTGCCTTGACAGGAAAATATAGCTTTCCACGTCGAAGAAGTCATCGAGGAAGTCGAAGTATATTATGTCTACATTGAAACCTACAAGATAGGCATCGAGATCAGGTAGGAAGTACGCCTCAACACATCTATCCCCCTTACACTCGACCCTCTCTATAGGCCTAGTTAACCTGATTATCTCACGGGCTACTCCGACTCCTGCTTCATCAGCTTCAGAGAAAACTAGTCCAAACCTCGAACTCCACTTGCCCACGGCATGCACCATTCTCATAAATTAACCCGATGCACCAAAAATTAATCGGTCGGTGGTGTGAGGACGAATCCGGGAACAGAGCCCCTGAGCCGTGAGGGGGTTGTGAAGACACAGGCTCCCCGACCACCGTTTCACTAATACTTATTTACCCCGAGCCTCACACGCTTCAAACCGGTGTGGAATCGATGGCGAAGCCTGTCGAAATAATACTGGACACAGCCAAACATCACCCCTATAGTAAAATGTGGGAGAACATCGCGAAAGCAGTTGCCGAAAAACTCGGTGTTGAACTGAAGATCCTCGAAGAGGACTATATGTTTGCTATAGACCACGGTATAACCGACGACCTCGGAATGGCAGCTCTCCCCCAGATAATGGTTAAAATGGATGACGGATCCATAAAACCAGTCCTAGCCCAGCTACCACTAGGAGCAGACTACAAGCCTGACCCGGATAAAGCGGTCGAGATAGCTGTTAAGAAAATAGAAGAATACTCCTCCTAAAACACTCTCTCCTCGTTTCAACGATCCTAAAACACGGAGTGTCTCCTAGTTTTCCGAGAGCTGAATAAGCCTGATTGACCGTATTATATGACCGTCTCACTAAAAACCCGTTCTCCGCATATTATTATTGTTATTGGGTGGTTTAGCCGAAATGCCGAGAATAAGGTTTGGCCCAGCGGGCAAGCCATTGAGTTTCAAAGGGCCCATGGAGAAGGTCCCCGAGTACCTCAGCAAGATAGGTTTAGACGCTCTTGAATACGAGGCTGTTAGGGGAGTACGTATATCCGAGGAAAAGGCCAGAAAACTAGGTGAAGAAGCAGCCAAGTACGATGTTCTACTATCGATGCACGCGCCCTATTATATCAACCTTGCTTCCAAGGAGAAGGAGAAAGCCGAAGCCAGCCGGAGGAGGCTGTTTGAAGCTGTAAGAGCGTCCCACTGGATGAACGCTTACGCAGTCGTGTTTCACCCTGGCTACTATAAAGGCTGGTCATCCCGCTCTGATGCAGTAAAAGAAGTCATACGGCAGCTTAAGTTACTCGAGGAAGACGTGGATTCACATGGTTACACTGGGCCTTGGATAGCTCCAGAGACTACTGGAAAGGACAGCCAGGTCGGCAGTGTAGATGATGTAATAGAAATATGTAGCAACATAGAAAGGTGCAGGCCAGCTGTTGACTGGGCCCACCTGCATGCCAGGTCTCAGGGAAGAGAGATTCTCTCTATAGACGATGTTATACGGGTTATAGATAAAATCGAGAAGGAACTCGGCTCCTATGCCGTAAAACCGTTGCATACGCACTTTTCTAAGATAGAGTACGGTAAAGGCGGAGAGAAAATGCACCACACGCTCAAAGAGGAAGAGTATGGGCCTGACTGGATTGTAGTGTGTAAGGCGTACATAATGACTGGTATAGATGGTGTTATAATATCCGAGAGCCCTATCCTAGAAGAGGATGCGTTGTACATGATAGAGCTGTGCAGGGAGGTCTTAGAGGATGGTTCTTTCATGGCTAAGGCCCCAAGTCCAAAGGTCACTATCAGCCCTGGCAAAAGCGCTGGGAGGCAGGGTAAACGCTAATGTAATAACGGTTCTAAGCCCTTTCATTGCAGCATTCGTCCCCCTCCTAGTTTACTATGAACGCTACGTTCTTGCTTTCATCTTTATCCTGATAGCAGGGTTCCTGGACATTCTCGACGGAGCTGTTGCTAGAGAGACAGGTAAATCCAGCAGGCAAGGCGCGTTTCTAGATTCTATGATGGACCGGTTCGTAGATACCATATACTATACCTCGCTAGTCCTAGCAGGCTACAATGCCGTACTGACCACCCTTTCCCTAGGCTTCACGATAACGATTACATATGCGAAGGCTAGAGTTGGAAGCCTTGGTGGAGTATTGGATCACAGGATACTCGAGAGGAGCGATAGAATTATCATTATAAGCATGCTTATTCTCATTGCAAGATACATCGGCCCTGACTGGAAACTAGTATTGATTATGTTATATGCTATCGGGCTTTTTACTGCTGCAGTCTACGCGGTGGTTAAGGGATTTAAAGCTCTGGGCAGGGCTTAAGTCCTTTCTTCAACCTGTTCGTTATGGTAGAAATGAAATAGATCACGTGACTCGTGTGCAATGGTATAGGACCAATTGACATTTTATGCGTATCCGAACCCCAAATCTCCAATACTTCCAAGGGAATATCCCTATGTCCTCCTAGGAGAAACAGATTACCCCCTCCTTCCAGTAAGCCTAGTGATTCACAATAGTCCACACCGTCTTCTGTTAGGTAAATAGTATTGAAGCCTTTCTTCCTGACTATATTAGCCAGGTATTCAATACTTATACTACCGATTTCCAAGTTTCCGCAAGCCGATTTCCTTAGGAAACACCTGTATACTAGTTGGAATAGTTCCCTCTCACTAGCATTTCTATAAAGGCTTGGATCCCCCGAGTAAATATACTGAGGGTCAAAACGATCCAAACCACCTAGTAATCCGATAAAACAAGTTTCATCCAACGTAGAGGAGGCGATAAGGCTTCTAATTATAACATCGAGCCTGCCTGTATGACCCGCGTATCCTTTGATAGGTATTTTTTCTTTGAGAAAAGCCGTATCTGAGTAGACAATGATTACATGTCTGCATTTGTCTAGATCTATGAAGGCCTTTTCACCCTGAGGGAGAAGTTCGTCGTTGATTAATGTTAAAAAGAATACTGTGATGCATTAATTACTATCCGGGGAAAAATATGCGTGAACCTGCTAGGGAGAAGTGGCGCAACGAGTTCTCCAGGTGGTTCGACGAAGTATTAGAAAATGGCGAGTTCTACGATTACGGCCGTTACCCTGTAAAGGGTATGGGTATATGGATGCCCTACGGCTTCCAGCTTAGGAGAAGGATTATAGAACTGATAAGGGACGAGTTAGATAAAACTGGACACGAGGAAGTCCTGTTCCCAATGCTTATCCCCGAGACCCTCCTAAGAAAAGAAAAGGAACACATACGGGGATTCGAAGACGAGGTATACTGGGTGACTCACGGCGGGCTTGAACCGCTGGATATTAAGCTTGCCCTTAGACCAACCAGTGAGACCAGTATAACCTATATGGAAAGCCTGTGGATAAAGAGCTACAAGCAACTGCCCAAGAAGTTTTACCAAATAGTTAGTATCTTCCGGTATGAGACAAAGTCTACGAGACCTATGATACGCCTCAGGGAAGTGACAACTTTCAAGGAAGCACACACCGTTCACGCCTCGAAAGAAGACGCTGACAGACAGGTCTCTGAAGCCATAGAAATTTACAAGAAAATTTTCGATGAACTGGGAATACCTTACGTGATATCTAAAAGGCCCGAATGGGATAAGTTCGCGGGGGCCCTATATACAATAGCTTTCGACACAATATTCCCGGATGGCAGGGTGCTTCAGATAGGAACAGCACATAATCTCGGGCAAAACTTCCCCAAGACATTCGACTTCAAGATACAGATGGAGGATGAATCTCTCGACTACCCGTGGCAGACGAGCTATGGATTAAGCGACAGGGTTATAGCTTCTGTGATAGCTC
>JALUZI010000166.1 GCA_027012045.1 Desulfurococcales archaeon | reverse complement strand
ACCCCCATAACACTTGCTATAAAATCTAGAGAGAGTCATTTACCATAGAACTCTAGTTCATAGGTATACGGGTTATTGCCCTTAAACCACCAGTAATACCAGCCATAACTCCTACCGCTAATATCCTCAACTACTTCACCGGGAGGATTGTACTCCTTGTCATCCCTGCCTGACTCGTAGACAGTGATGCTTGTTGGTGTAGACAGGCTCCGGGGCCATTTATCCGCGTGGAAATACACTCTTGTTATTATTCCAAGGCTCCTATTGCTGTTATTACCATCATGAAAATAAACAATAACGTTTCCATACAATGGGCCGTTGGCATAACCGGGGAGAACACCGGGTGCGCTATAGTTCCCAACCATCCTTATGTGCTGGAGCCCGCCTATGAACACAGGATAGATAAACCATGAGGGGATAAGTGAGCATGACCTTCCGGTATTAGCTCCGCCTAGGAGTACACGATGGAACGTCACTGATCCATATACTATTCCCCTCTCTCCATTACTTACGAACGAGCCTGACACTTCTGTTACAATAGATGGTGTAAGTACCTTACCTGTATTGTACCATTCTCCCCATTTGTTACACTTGCAATTAGCAATGTCCCAGTCAATACAGTCGCTTTTAAGAGAAGATATGTACATAGCGGATTCCGGGGAGGTTCCCTGTATTTTAAATCGGACTCGGAGACCATTGATACTATTTAGGTACGCCAAACCCACGCTTGCACTGCACGAGTCACCACTGCTGAAATCACATAAACTAACAGTAGAATTATTGATACCGCTAAAATTACCTGGATCGCGGGGGCTTTCAGTGATATTTAACGTATTTATCCTTGGAAAATATACATTGGTAAATGTCAATAGACTCGTAGGCTTTACCTCAGCGACTTTTGACGCTAGGAAAACAGTGTGAGCATGGTCCTTGACAATGTTGAAACACTTAACATCAACTAGATACTCCTGCGGCTCAAGGTATTTTGTCACCGAATTTTCATAGGAGACCTGCTCTGCATTTCGTATATAGCTAGACATAACGACAGTTTTGCCTGGTGGAACCTCTCTAACACCGACAAGCTCCAACCATCCCTGCGTAACTGGGTTAAGAAGCGTCGGGAACCTGTAAACCGCAATTGAGCATTTCTCTGCTTCAACATGAGGAACGTGTACTACGAGCTTGACAACCGCTGATTTCTCACCATGAATATAGTTGTTATATAACACTCTGATACCGTCCACTCCAACAGGTTTCAATATCAAGCCTGCCGTGGAGAATATTATGGCTAAAGCCAAGATTAGGAGGGCGATTGATCTCCTGTTATTTAACTCCAAAAGCGCAGGACACCAGTATTAATATTGTTCCTGGACTGTGAAATAAAGCCTATTTCCACGTTATCTTTTGAAAGAGGAATTTTAGTTATTATATTGTATATAGGCCTCTTTGGGTGTCTTCTTTCTCCTTCTTCTCTTGCTGGGCAGCTAGGATTATGTCTCTGAGTAGTGTGACTAGGGGGTTGACTGTTCCTTTTGATATGTTTTCCCGTATGAGCTTGGCCATGTCTGATGTGTGCTTGATGTCGAGCTCCACTAGTGTTCTGAACGACTTGTAGGTCTCGCTCCAGACGTATTGTAGGTACTCCCTTGGCATTTGACTGGTGATGAAGGGGTCTTGGAGCCAGGTGTCGAATGCTTTCAGCGTCCTCATCATGTTCTGGAACAGTGTTCTTATGGAGAGTATTAGCTCTAGCCTGTCATATTCCCCTACACGATCCTTCGCCTGGTCGACTGTCTCCAAGAGCTTCTTTTGAAGCATTACCCATCTTTCGAGGCTGGCGGAGAAGTCTAGTGCCGTTCCCGGGTCGCTGTACTCCATTTCTCTGCACCGGTTTCAAGTTTATCCGTCTTGCTTATAGCTTTTTATACGGTCCCATACCTCTTTGGGTATTCTGTCCCCATATCTTTGTAGGAATCGTCCTATGGCTTTCTCTCTATCCTTCTTCGCCGCGAACATTACGGGTATACCGTCTGATATAGGATACCACATGCCGCATTTAGGGCAGACTAGTATTCCGAGCTTGACTTCTTTTTTAAGGCATTCGTCGCATGGGTAGTTTTTGCCTGGCTCTACTTTCTCCTTTAGATAGCCGCAGTACTCGCTGCACAACGGCCTGGGGCCTTCAACTGTTCTCTCAAGGGTTTCCTCTTCGATTACTATGAGCTCGAGTGGGTAGTGCTTGCAGTTCGGGCAGGCAAGCAGGTCTAGTGTTCTGTACATCAATGCTGTCAAGCCTCGCCTAGTATTCTTGTTATTTCCTCTTTTATCTTGGCTAGGAGGTCTCTGGCTTTTTTAGGTGTTTTCGCCTCAAGCATTATTCTTAGAACGGGCTCCGTTCCACTAGGCCTGACTAGGAACCAGTAGTCTTCACCGAAGACTTTCAGCCCGTCTATGTCTACTATCTTGTATTTACCCATGTATTTCTCCTTCAGCTTCTCAACGACTAGTATTGCCTTACTTCTCTCCATAGGTATTTTCGTCTTTATCGGATAGTACTTGGGTAGCATGTCGAATAACTCGCTAGGCTTCATACGGGTTTCAGCCATATACTCTAGGAATAACGCGGTTTTCATAGCTCCATCCCTAACTATCTGGTGGGGTGGATGCATGTAACCCCCGTTCTCCTCGAATCCTGCCAGGGCTCCTCCGCTCTCAAGTATCATGTGGGAGATTATCACGCTACCCACAGGAGTCCATTTAACTTCTATGCCCTTGCTTCCTAGGTACTCTTCGACTAGGATGGAGCTTGAGACGCCTGTGTATACCCTTCTAGGTAAATCGGGGTGTTTCTCGGCCACATAGCCAGCTATCAGTGAACCACTCCTATCTCCCCACCACACGCTTCCCTTCTCATCGACTAGGATTGCCCTATCAGCGTCGCCGTCATGTCCTACCCCGAGATCGGCGTCTAGTTCGCGGACTATTCTTGAGAGGTCTTTGAGCGAGTCAACCGTTGGCTCTGGCTCTCTCCCAGGGAACAGGGGGTCGAGGTGTCCGTTGATAGTGTAGACTCTGACTCCTAGCTTCCTCAGGAGGAGAGGCGTCACCAGTCCTCCCACACTGTTGGCAGGGTCTACAACGACCTTGAATCCTCTCTCTTCAATTATGGAGTTGTCGACTTTGCTCGCGATTCCTTCTACATACTCCTCTATGGCGCCGTCATGCATTTTTACGTCCCAGGTAAGCTTGCTCCAGTCCGGAGCCCGGAATCTTTGGGTGAAATATATCTCTTCAAGCTCCCTTTCAGTTTCCCTGCTTACCTCCACGCCGTTCGAGGAGATCACCTTGATCCCGTTGTACTGTGGGGGGTTGTGGCTCGCAGTTATCATTACACCCGCATCGTACTCTGAGTGGGTTTTCAGTATGTACTGTAGCCCGGGCGTCGGGATATAGCCTGCATAGTAGACTTTTACCCCCTGGGACTGCAGGCCCGCCGCTACAGCGTGGAATAACATGTCTCCTCCTGCCCTTACATCTCTGCCCATGAGAACCCTTGATCCAGGGTTGAGGTAGGCTCCTAGAGCCATTCCTATTTTAAGCGCTTTCTCCGGAGTCAGCTCCTTGTTGACAACTCCTCTAACCCCGTCTGTACCGAAGAGCTTTCCCATGAAAATGACCACCACAATTAATTTCTTTGAGTTTACAGCGTTTAAAATGTGGGTTTCAGAGATTGCGTGTAGTAGAGATGTTGGATTGGGTCTTATGGATTTCAGTACTACTTGCCCTTCTAAGCGGAATCGGCCTAAAGTACGTTCTAAGATACAAGTCCCTGAGGGAAGTGGCTGAAGAAGACAGGGCAAAAGGGTTAAGGGTTTCGTCCATACTGTTAGTTGCGTCGGGGTTAACAGTTATCCTGTGGGCAATCGCTTTCACTGTATATAAGATAATCGTAACATTAGGCATTGCAGGGTAGAACGGTGGATAGCCTTGGCTAAGATCTGGGTGGATGTTAGGACGCCTAAACAGGCGCTCATAGCCGCGACCATATACCAGGAACTCGTAAGGGAAGGTTTCGACGTGCTCGTCACGGCGAGGAAATATGACTATACCATTTCTAACCTTGAGAGAAACAATGTTAAACCCATTATAGTAGGGGGTTACGGGGACTCCCTCAAGGAGAAGCTTGTCGTTGAGCTTGAAAGAGCGTTGGAACTCGTCGATATAGTTGAAAGAGAGAATCCGTGCCTACTCCTCTCCTACCCGTCTCCCAGCGCTGCCAGAGTCGCGTTTGGACTAGGCCTCAAACATATAGCGTTATGCGACACTCCACACGCTTTTGCCGCTAATAGGCTGGATTTCCCTCTCGCAGATGTAGCAGTGTTCAGCTCTTTCATCGCCGACGAAATGATATGGAGTGTTCTAGAGAAATTCACTTCAATAGCCACTTATAGAGGGGTAGATGAGCTGCTTTGGATCAAAAAAATTGAGCCCAACCCTTCTGTGCTAGCGAGTCTAGGGTTAAAGGAGAACGAGTATGTTGTCATAAGGCCCGAGGAGTATAAAGCCCATTACTATCCTGCTGAGAAACCTATGGTATTAAGGCTAATTGATACAGTGCTTAAGGCAGGGTATACACCTGTGGTTCTACCAAGGTATAAGGATCAGCTCGACATGTTATCGAGTAATGACAGGGTGGTCATACCGGCAGAGGCTGTTGACGGGCCTAGCTTGGAGAGGTTTGCTGCCCTAGTAGTCACGGGGGGAGGAACCATGGCTAGGGAAGCAGCTCTACTCGGGACACCAGGGGTCACCTTGTTCCCCAGGCCCATGAAGCAGGATGTTGTTCTTAGGAGTATGGGTTTCCCAATATATAACTTAAAGAAGGAGGAGGCGTTGGAATTCATTGAAAAGGTGTTAGAGGAACCGGATAAGTATAGGGTTGATACGAGGGGTCTCTTAGAGGCGCTCGAGTCCCCTATGCCTGTTATTCTGGAGTGGGTCAGTAGGCTGTGCCGGTGAGGTCAATCCGGAGCTGTAGGTTGCGGGATGCTTGGCCATGTATTATGTTGGAGTAGATGAGGCGGGCCGCGGTAGTTTGATAGGGGAAATGATGGTAGGTGTCGCTGCTGTTAAGGCGGATATGCTTAGTTACCTCGAGGACCTGGGTGTGAGGGATAGTAAGGAATTATCACCTATTTCTAGGGAGAGGATATACCGTGAAGTGTCTAGGCTGGTTCCTTTCGTTGTTGTTCCGGTTAAGCCTAGAGAGATTGACTCGGATAATCTTGGTGTGGTGACGAAGAAGGCTATAATCAAGGGGCTCAGGATGCTTTCAAGGAGAATAGAACCCTTTCAGGTTAAGAGAATTGCTATTGACCGGTTTGGTAAAGAGAGGGATATAAGGCTGGCTATTAGGAGAATAGGATACACTAGGGCCGATATAGTTATTGAGGAGAAGGCAGATAGAAAGTACTTAGAAGTCTCGCTGGCCAGTATAATTGCCAAATATGTGAGGGATAAACGGGTCAACATAATCAATAGAATGTTCGGATTAACAGGATCCGGATATCCATCTGACGAGGACACCATTAACAGCCTCGCAGCACTGCTGTCGGAATCAAGTATCGACAGGCTAAATGGGTACATTAGGCTCACGTGGAGTACTCTAGAGAAGCTGGGGATTAAACCTTTGAGTAAGAGGAAGACGAGAAGTCTTGACGAGTTCTTCTAGCTGGTTAAGGTGTGTGCTTTGCTCCCCTACGAAGAAAGGCTAGCCGAGTTTCTTTGTAGAGAAGGAATATGCGATTTACTGGTACCATCCTATTTAACTAGGGAATTCAGGTTGCAAGATGTATTTGTGGATTTAATGGTTCATAGAAAAGAGGTTTGCATGGCCAAAGGAGTAACGGGGTTTGATATAGGTAGGATTGAATGCCCAAAGTGCGGGAGCGGGTTCATTTTCTTCAAAAAAGAGGATAATAGGGGTAGCATGGCAGGATACCAGTTAGGGTATTGCAGTGATGGACCTTTGATTCCGCACTCCACCATTAGGAATGCATTAATAGGTAAACCTGTCTATCCGATTTTCGTGTTCGACGCGTCGATCCTGAGTTTTTTCGGTTCACCTGGAGAGGAGAGGGAGGCCGCCATCATTCTTTCGCATGCACTGCAACTAGTTAGACAATACCTTTATGATACTAACATTATGGTTACAAGCGCGTCTGAGAGTTTTATGGATGAAATTAGAAGAACAATTATTGAACACGACATGTTCATCACTGATAAAACCAGTGCAGATACACTATGGGAGGTTGAAGCCGAGGAGGTCGTCCTGGTTTCCCCGCTAGCGAAGAAAAAGCTTTCAACCAGTGATATCAGGAATTCTCAGGCTATTATAATTCCACTAGTCCTTTACTGGGATGAGAGAATGTGGAAATACCTGTCTAACCTGGTTCCATGGGCTAGGATCAGGCGGTTGGAGCTGGCATCAAGTTCCTACAAAGTCCCTCATAGGCCGACTAGTATACTGAAAACAATCCTAGATACCCTATATGGAAACATGAACCTCGACGAGGCTATATTGGAGAACATGGATCCTAGAAGCCTGTACCGCCTTGTCAAACACGAGGCACGGGAACTATTACGGAATGCAGGCACAGCCAATATAGACTACATATACGAGAGGCTTTCTTGGACAGGTGTTAGAAGAGATTTAGTAGAAAAGGCCCTAAAGGAAATATTGATGGAGGAAGAGAAGAATTAATATGCAACAACGATAATCCCAAGGCGATTAAGGTTGTCTGCAATGAACAGGAAATATGGCTTCATCATAATAGAAG
>JALUZI010000165.1 GCA_027012045.1 Desulfurococcales archaeon | reverse complement strand
GTTATGTACTCCCTTATTTTTACCCATTTCTTGTTGCCTTCGGCTATTGCTTTCAGTACTTGCTTCTCCCTCGGGGGTAGCCCGGTGAGTTCCTGCATCGCCAGTATTGCGGCTGCCTCCCTTATTTGTTTGAGGTCTCTTTCTCCTTCAACGATTTTCCTGCCGGCGAATACTAGCCATCCCACTATTCCGTCGAACATGTCTACTATTTCCTCTATCATTTCCATCGGCACTTGTACTCCTGCTTCCTTGAAGCCTTGCTTTAGGAATTCTATTGAGAGGTCTCTGGGGAAGGGTTTTACTTCGAGCTCGTAGTAGTACCTCCCGTATAGCGGGGACATTACGTCGTACGTGTTCACTATCCCCTTAAGCACTCCCTCCTCTGAGCTAGCCATTATCACGGTCGCGTTGTCCAGGTTGTCGTAGGCGTATGCTATTAGGTTCCTCATGTCTAGGAGGAGTGGGGGCATCAGCTTCTGCGCCTCGTCTAGGACTATTACCACCCTGTCAGCCTGCTTGGAGAGCTCCTTGAGGAGCCATGGGAGCCCGGAGGCGTCTTCCTCGCTCCACTTGAACTCGACTTTCCTGCCGGCTACTTCTACTCCGCTGCAGTCTGTTAGGTAGGGTTTTATCTTCTCCAGGTTTTCGAGGATCCCCATTTTCAAAGCCATGTTGAGGTCTGATCTCTTGGTCGCGGTTCTTAGGTCGAGGTGTATGCCTGCATAGTTATCCTTGTCTAGGAGGGATTTTAGTAGGCTGGTCTTGCCGACTCTCCTGAGCCCTGTGACAAGTATTAGAGGTGCTGCCTCCTCTATCTTCTTGTCCAGCCACTCCAGCTCTTCCCGCCGGTCGAATAGTTCTCGGCGGGACTTCTTTGGCCTTAGGTCGAATAGCAAGAATTTCATCCCTGGTTTATAGAATTTAATTGTTCAGAGTTATTATTATGTTCGCCGGGCCAACCGCTTATTAGCTAAGGGTAAAACAATCGGGCCCCCAGGTTCCAGGGGGCGCGCTCTTATTGTATGGCTGGAGTTGACCTGTTACGGGCTGCAGGGAACCTTCTCTATCGTAGATGACTTGATGTATGTCACGTTTATATGGGAGTTGTCCTGGGTGGTTATGTGTGCCACGCCCTGTATTTGGCCTGTCACGTGTATGCAGTTACCCGGCTCTATGGGTTCAGGTAGCTTGGAGGGGTCATAGCTGACGTAGACCCTCCGCGTAGGGTCCATCGGGTTCTGCTGTAGCTGCTGTACAGTGCCGAGGTAGGCCTCGTATCCCTTGAGACCGGATATGTCTAGCTTGTTGAACACGAGGAGCTTCAGGTCAACCTTGTCGCCCTTATGGCTCATGGGGTCCCCAGCGGCCTGGGTGAAGTTCCCCGCTGTCCACGTGTTAGACGCTTTGTTCGTCGAGAAGTCTATGTTTATTTCCCCGCCGTTGAGGGCTATGTAGCCTATGGCTAATAGGACGATTGCCGCTACTACTGCTGCTTTTAAACCCATACCTGTTTCTCCGAACGTTTGTGTTGGATTGTTCTATTAGGGAATTGTTGGTTGGATCTAATAAATATGCGTTGAAAAGGTGCGGCGGACGGTTAACCTTTACATGCCCCGCGGAGCCTCGCAAGCCACTCCCCTGTAACCCTCCCCTCAGCAACATCCTTCTCCAACAGCTCACGGCTCCTCCGGCACGGGTCCCCGTACCCGCCTCCTCCAGGGGTCTTAACCACCACGGTGTCCCCCGAGTAGAGTATAGCCGACCCCTTGCTCGGCAACACTTCTATCATGCCATCCCTCCTCTCCACAGCATAAACAGCCGGCTCTCCCGGCAGTCCGCCATGGAGCCCCCAAGGCCGGGTCTTAACCCTCTCACCTGTCACAGTTAGCCTCACACCATCCTCCATGACCTTGAAGGC
>JALUZI010000164.1 GCA_027012045.1 Desulfurococcales archaeon | reverse complement strand
AGGAGGACTATTGTGAACCTGTTACCGAGGTACTCGCCCCGGTAGACCTCCACCTCCCCTATAGTATCGGCTCCCTGGAGGGTCTCGCGCAGCCTCCGGGATAGGATCTCGTCTACAGCGGTTATCGCCCACCTCGTAGGGACTATGCGCCTAGCCCTCCTCCTACCGAGGAATCCCAGGCTCATAGCCCTCTGGATATCGTAGACTGCCACGCCCTTCCGGTAGAGCTCCCAGGCCATGTCCACGGCTGGAGCATCCTCGAAAACGGCCTTCTCGAGTGGCCGTGGGGGCCGGGGGTCCCCCTGCACCCTTATCTCCTCGGCGGGAGCCGAGGGTCCCCGGGGCTTGCTAACCCCGTCGAACGCTAGCCTCGGAGAGGGTGGCTTCGCTAGGCGGACCTCCGAGTCAACGGGTTTCTCCGAGATTGCGGCTAGGCCGATCTCTGTCTCGTAGAGCCTGTAGGGGTCACCCACGTCTGCCCGGAGGCTTGCGGAGACTAGGCTGGCCCGCAACTGGATTATCCTGGCTAGGGGTTCTCCCCGGTGGGCCCACTCTACGGGGGCCTCGTAGTACCTTGCCTCCTCCCCGTGTATGCCTGGGGGCACCATGTAGTAGACCCTGACCCTCGGGTAGCCGTGCTCGCCCACTAGGAGGCCTGGCGGGGTTGAACCGTCTAGGAGGGTCCCCTGGATCCTCGTAGCCGCCGAGACCTGGGCCCTGAAGGCCTCGAGTATGGGGCATCGGGGTAGGCCGCATAGCCTCTTGTAGCCCTTGCACCTGGCGCAGAGCTCTGGGCTTATCCTCGGCATTCCCAGGGCTTCCCCGGGGGTCCCCCTAGTCTTCTACTAGTTCGAACCCGGCCTCTTCTAGTATTCGGAGTATCTCGTCCTCGGCCTTATCGGTCTCCTTGAAGTACTTCACCAGGACAATGTCCCCCTCTCTCAAGACGTAGTCCGGAGGTACGGGCAATATCCAGGTGGACCCGCTCTTCACCGCCAGCACCTCGACGCCGGCATCCGCCAGGTCGAGGCTCCGGAGAGGGACCCCGTCGAGCCTCTCCGTGACTCTTAGCCTGGCGTAGCCCTCCTCGGCCTCCTCCACGGCCTCTCCAAGTATCTCGCTGTACTCCTCGAAGTCGGGGCTTAGGACTATGTTCGCTACGAGGACTGAGGCATCGCTTATCGTCTCCATCGCGTCGGCGTATATGGCTATGCTCACCATGTCCCTCGCCCTTGAGGGTATGGAGGCCATGTAGGAGTACTCGAGCACGTCCAGGTATATCGTGTCGACGACTGATTCGAGCTCTGGTATTAGGGCGGCGAGGCTCCTGTCAACGTATATGAGGGCGTGGAAGGATATCTCCAGCATTAAGCGTGAAAGAGTCTTGAGGCGTAGCAGGCTGTAGGCTAGCTCATCCCCGGCCAGGGCGCTCAGGAAGCTCTGATCGGCCTGGAAGGGCTCCCTCTCGCCGGGCTCCTCCAAGTAGCGGGCGGCCTGGGCCACCTCCTCGGGGGTCCCCCTTATGACTAGGAGGTCGCCCTCCCTGATCCTAGGGTTCTTGGGGGCTAGTATGTAGTTCTCCCCCCTCCTCACCAGTAGCACGTCGACCTTGGCTCCAACCTCCTCCGAGTCGCGGGATGATTTGACAAGCCTCACGACCTCCCCACAGCAGGTGACTATGCCCTTGATGTACTCGTGCACCGGGTAGCCCCTTATGACGAGGCCGGCCAGGTCGCCGGCGGCGTCGGAGACCCTGTCGAAGGCTCTCCCCAGCTCCACTATTGCGACGGCTAGGCCTGCCTCCCCGGGCCCCCTCACGGCTAGGCCCGCCTTCTCGAAGAGCTCCCATAGGAGGGAGTCGATCCTCTCCTCTATCTGGAGGACCTCCATGGCCGCGGCCTTGCTCCCAGTGGCTAGGGCGTAC
>JALUZI010000163.1 GCA_027012045.1 Desulfurococcales archaeon | reverse complement strand
TGAACGAGAGTACAGCCGAGTGCTTGGCGTACACTAAATTCCTCGGGTCAGCATCTTCAATATTGGCGAACTCTATGTCAGGGTCGACGGGGATGTACATATAGGGGTTCAACCCCTTTTTTTCTAGTTCCTTCCTGAGATAATCGTACCTGTCCCATGACCCTTTATAGAGGCCTATGACAGGCTGGTCCTTCGATACGGTTGCAATTATGGCGTCTTCTAGTTTACGGGTATCACTGTACAGGAGGGTATAGACGTTCAACTGCCCTATATCGTCTATAATTTTTTTCGAGGCAATGACGACCAATACAGCTCACGCTCCAAGGCAACATAGGATGAGTTATGGGTTATATCACTTGCTTATAGACCATTGAGTAGCTACTTAGTTTTATCGAGTGAATCCTCTGCTGGGGCCTGGGTTTCGCCAATTATTGGAGTTGGGGGAGAAACAACCTCTTCAGGAGGGGGCAGTCCGTTATCAGTTCTCCTCTTATGGCGGGCTCCCAGCTTAGCTGCAACCATTATAGCCGCGAACATACCCAGGCCTATAACGAGCATCCCGATACCACTGGGATCGGGGCTTATTGCCGCTCCAAGAATCATGCTTATGAAGAATATGAATTTCTTGTTCTCCCCTGTGAACCATTTCTCGCTTATGACGTTGAAGGATACTAGGAGGTATACGATGAGCGGTGTCTCGAAAGCCACTCCAGTAGCGAGGGCTATAAGGATTATGGTTGAGAACAACTGCTCAACATCCGAGAAAGCTATCAGTGTATTACTACCAACAACGGCCGCCGATGTTATTATCATTATTCGGAAAGCGAAGGGTAGGACTATGAAGAAAGCTATGGCCACTCCAAAGAGGAACAGCCCTATGGCCGCTATAGCCAGCGTCTTTATCCTCCTTTTCTCGTTGGGATAGAGGGCTGGTTCGACATATGCATAGATTTCATGGGCTATAACGGGGCTCGCGCCGAGGAGGCCTAGGAGGAGTGCCGACTTTATTAGCAGGTTGAAACCAGCGAACGGGTTGTACTGGGCTATGTGTACAACAAAGGTTTTGCCGTGCCATGTAACGGTTTTTGGTAGAACGTAGCTTATTACAGCGTTGGGAAAGTAGCTTATGAGTGGAATATAATACCTGAAATCTACTGGGATGAAGGAGAGTACTCCAGCGGCTATTAGTATTGCGATAAAGATCCTCTTGAGCCTTATCGATAGCTCGACAATGTGATCCATAATAGGTTTTTCCTGGTCATATGGCGGGATGCCGTCTTCAAGCCTTTCTCTCCTCAGCTCATTCAACCCTTGTACACCGATTGTGGCTTGCTGTCACGCCAATGCTTCCGATGATTAATAGTTCCAGACCGCTAGAACGGTGTTGACACCGGTTGGCGGGAAAAGAATTTTGTTATATGAGTCCTTTCTCCTTGGCTTTGGCTAGAACCTCTTTGACTAAGTCTGCATCTGACTTGCCTTCAGACTGGACTCCGAGCTTTGCAGCCAGCTGTTTTACCATGTTTATATCTATATCTGCTGACCCACTTGCCGGTTGCGTGGCTTGGGTTTGCTTTACTGGCTGAACCGCCTGTGAGGCCTGTAGGGTTTTCACCTGGTTTATTGTTTCCTCGTCATATAGTCCTTGGCTGGCTTTCTTGAATTCCCTCATGGCCTGCCCTAGCCCTCTGGCTAGCTGGGGGAGCTTTGTAGGCCCTAGTATCAATAGTAGAACTGCCAATATGAGCAATAGCTCGTTTCCCTGGAGGAATGCTCCCATTATTGACACCTCGATATGTCTGACAGTTTTTCATGGTTGATTTTGACGGTTATAAGCTTATATACAATTTTTCACCTGTTTCCAGGTGATATTACGGTAAGGTTAATCTTTTCTACTCAATGCCTAACTTAACGGCATCTCTCCATGC
>JALUZI010000162.1 GCA_027012045.1 Desulfurococcales archaeon | reverse complement strand
AGCTCAGCCAGGTAGAGCGGCGGGCTCTTAACCCGTAGGCCAGCAGGTCGGGTTAGCCCTCTGGGCGGAGGTCCCGGGTTCGAATCCCGGCGGGCCCGCCACATTCCCGCCGCCCACAAGGCTCCTACTCCTCTAATCCAACAGGCTTTAACGTTGGGCTTATAATACCTGTAAACCAGAATTCGTTCTAGAGTAGGCACAGCGGATCTGACTACTAGGAGCGTGTAGATCCGTTGGAGATACTGGAAGGCTTAACTATACCAGAAGGTAAGAGAATACTAGTATACAAGGACACACTTATAGTTAGTGATATCCACCTAGGATATGAGTCCGAAGCAGAGCTAGAAGGCGCCTTCCTACCTAGAGTACAACTGAAACACGCGTTACAAGACGTAATAGACGTAGTAAATTCTCATGGTATAAGGAGGCTTGTTATTGCAGGTGATTTGAAACACAAGTTTGAAGCGTTAACGTGGCAGGAAAGAGTGGAGATCGAGAAATTCGTGAACACTGTTTACAGTTATGGTGTAAAAGACGTTATTCTCGTCCGGGGGAACCATGACACATTCCTGAAGGGATTACTGGCCAATTTGAATGTTCGCATGGTAGATGATCTACTGGAACTCGATGGCAATATTGCTGTCACACATGGCCACATACTTCTCGACAAGGAAATCCTAGATAAGTATAAACTCATAATAATGGGTCATGAGCACCCAGTGGCCGCGGTGAAGATGGGTGGAGCCACTGTATCACGGTTCCCCGTATTCCTGTTAATGCCTTTGGATTGCTGTGATACAAGATTGCTGGTTATGCCAGCCTTAGGTGTATACCAGTCAGGCAACCCGATTTCCTATGAGAGGAGCGGTTATCTATCCCCGATTATCAAGAAGTACGGAAAGCCCGAGCTAAGCCAGCTATACGTTTCTGATTCGGGTATGACTGTGGAAATGCCTGAAATGAGGTATTTGAGAGATTACCTCGTTGCTTAGAGGAATTCCTCTTCCTCGTACTCGTATTCCCTTATACAACCCTTCTCCTTCAGGGTCTTGAAGACCTTTTCCACGGCCTTATACACTTCTTCTTCTCTCTTAGCACCGGTTATAACCATGCGGCCGCTACTGAATATTAGTAGAACAACATATGGATCCCTCATCCTATATATAAGTCCAGGGAACTGCTCAGGCTCATACATCGTGTTCTCGATGAGTAGCGCCGTCTTCTCCAAGTCTACTTCGACTCCCAGATTGGCTGAAGCTACAATGTTCTGAACTTGGATTCTAGGCCTACCATGCAGTGGGATACCTCTCTCCTTGAGGTTTTTCATAATGATCTTAACAGCATTTACCAGCTGGTTAACACTCTTAGCTCCTGTTACCACCATTTTACCCGACTTGAATATCAGTGCAGTAACTTTTGGCACATGAAGCCTGTATATTAGTCCGGGAAATCTGTCTGGATTGTATTCCACGTCCTCTATCTTCGACTCTATAAGCTGGAGATCCAGTTCGTGTTCCAGGATTACTGTCGCAACGATATTTTCGATTTGAACCTGAGGCTCGAACTTATCCTCTACCAACACAAGCACCCAAGTCTACTAAAATGCACTGCCTATTTAAAAAGACTATTTAAACTAGCTTTGAATCATTGTCTAACTGGGGATGACGAGGTGGGCAGCCTGTGATAAACATGAAGACAACCAACTCACTCCGACCCTTAAATTCTTGTTATGTATTCGGCTAGTTCACTGTTCTCCTCGGCTAGTATTTCAATGACTCTGTACCTATTCTCTTCCATGTTCTCATTAACAATGTAACACTCAATTCTATTATCGTTGATGATCACTTTAAGGTCAAGCCAGATCTGCCTGACAACGTTAAAAGGGGTATCAGCTCTCAAACCCAGTATTCTATTAACATAGTTGTAAGCGTTGCT
>JALUZI010000161.1 GCA_027012045.1 Desulfurococcales archaeon | reverse complement strand
TAGCACAGGCAATCGAAGTCCTGAACCCCAGGCTCTACAAGGTTCCAGTATCACTAGAGGAGGTAAGGAACATAATCCCAGGGTGGAACCCTCCTCATAGTTATACCAAACTAAGACCTGAGGACCCTCTCTATCGCCTTATAATAGAGCCCATTAGAGTATCTTAAGACGCGATGAAACAGTACAGGCCTCCTCCAATGCTCAAGCATTGAAAGCGGTCCGGTTTACAAGTTCACTAATACAGAGATTGTTTGGTGGTCTACTGGTTAAATAGGCACTAGTGTACAGTCACTATGAAAAACTGGATTAAGCAAACACATTTAAGCTTGTCTACATTCGCCTCAGGACAACGATTGAGAAGCGCACAGATAAGTACCTCAGAGAACCATAACGGTTTAATGTAGGGATATGTGGTTGGTTTTTGGAGAACGTTTAACCGGGGAGCTCCATCTCTACGAGATTACTAGGCTTAAACGGGGCTACCCCGCCCATATATGCTCCCATACCTCTCCACAGCTCCTGTTTGAGGAGTTCCCTTATGGCGGTACGGATGACCTCGCTACGACTACTATACCGCCCGTTCTTGACGAGCTCGTCTATCCCATCAACGTATATCTCGGGCATTTTGACTGTTATGAGTTTCATTGCGAGTATCACCGCATGTATGTTTCCTCTAGGCATTATTAGAAGGGTAGGAGTATGTGATTACCGGTATAACTCTTATATATTGTTTACAAAATGTAAAAGGAGGATTCACTGGTTCCAGAGCCTGTTGAAATACATGTCCGCAAGCGTCTTGAAGAAGGCGTGGTCGCTCCATAACCCGGTGAGCTCTTCTCCCATGTTAATTATCAATAGGATCTCCTCGCCTATTATGCCGCCCCCGAAGACCTCCTTATACTTGACCTGTGCCCCCAGGTTCTCCAGGGTCCTACCCTCCTCCTCTAGTTCAGGTGGAAGTATGAGCTTCAGCGCTTTCCACCTGGCGGCATAGATGAGTGCCTCCATGAGACCCGGTGTTATGAGCCTCTTATCGCCGATGGCAACCTTCACCTCCTTCGAGTCCTCGAACATAATACGCTTGGCAACCTGCTCTATTTGGGGCTCAACAACTATCATGACCTTGTAGTAGTTCGCCCTTCCGGCCTCGAGGCTTTGAAGTGCAGGTATCACCTTCGTCTCAATGTTCTCCATCATCCTGTTGAGCCTGTCCTTAATGTACCTCCAAACTTCCTCCACATGGGTCGGGTGGATCTTGGCGGGGCGCCCCGTGCCTTTGTACACCCAGTTCCTCTTCTCCAGGCTCTCCACAGCAGTGTATATCTTTGACTGGGCCGCATTCATCTTCTCGCTTATCTCCCTAACGGTCATAGGCCCATATGTGAGTAGGAACAGGTACACCCTGGACTCTGTCGTTGATACTCCCAGGAACTTGAGTAGCCTTAGGAGCTCCTCTAGCTCGTTCTCCCCAACCTTCTCCCTCAGAAGCCTGAGGCTCACTGCTCACCACCCAGTACTTCCACAGGGAAGAACGGGGGAGGCTCTGCAAGGTCTAAGACGGGTATCACGGCGTAGCCGTGGCGTATCTTATTCGTCAGCACTACCTCCTCCCCCATCTCGTCTACTTTAAGCAGAATATACTTAGCCTTGTGCTCCTCCCCGCCATTCTCGACTGTGTAGTAGTAGGCCATTGGGACTCCATTATACTTGTAGTAGTCGCGTATCACGCTAAGCATTAGGTAGACGGTATGGTTTCCGTGTTTGAACCTCATAATGTACATAGGGTTCCTCGAGAGGACTATTGACCCTGCGACCCTGACCAGGTCGTTCAGGGATTCCACCCTGACTACAAGCGCTTTTTCTATATCCAACACCCAACACCTTAATTATCCATTTTATCGGGTAATAAGGGTATAAAACATTGAGTCGTAACAGGAATAGACGAATGTTAATACCCTTGCCGGGAGCCTCTTTTCCATGTAATATGGGTGCAAACTAATATATAACTAATGAAGCCCCATTTGATAACCGGCAGAACCCGTTTGATATATGCAAAACTACCCTCATTCACTGAATAAGGTGGAAAACATTGATGATCGAGATAAGGTGGCATGGCAGAGGCGGCCAGGGAGCCGTAACTGCATCCGAAGCCGTCTCGGCCGCCGCCATACTAGACGGTAAATACGCCCTAGCGTTCCCCGAGTTCGGCGCTGAGAGGAGAGGAGCCCCCGTCAGGGCATACACGAGGATAAGCGATAACCCGGTAATACCGAGGACGCCCGTAACAACACCTGATATTCTAGTAATACTGGATCCAAGCCTGCTACACCCCGAGTACACGTACGGCCTGAAACCCAATGGGACCGTGGTGGTGAACGCGAAGCTTCCCCCGGAGAAAATAGCTAAGATCCTGAAGCTAAAGCCTGGCGTGAAGATAGGAGTAATAGACGCTACCGGCCTAGCAATGGAAGTCCTGAAGAGGCCTATAGTTAACACGGCCATGCTCGGAGCACTGGTTAAAGCAACAGGAGTGGTGAGCCTGGAGAACACGGAGAAAGCAATACTAAACAAGTTCCCAGGCAAAATCGGAGAGTTAAACGTGGAGCTTATACGGAGGGCTTATAAGGAAACCGTTGTAAGTGAAATCAAAGAAGAGGTGCTTGCCCAATGAGCGACTTACCCAAGTACAACGAGCTTCCTCCCGGGGGAATAATCCCCGAGCCAGCTACCAGCCTCAAGTACTACACTGGAGACTGGAGGGTTGAGAGGCCAGTAATAGACCAGGATAAGTGTGTGAGATGCCGGCTCTGCTGGGTTTACTGTCCCGACAACGCTATCAGGGAAGTAGACGAGGAATACACCACCAGTAAGGGGAAGACATACAAGATCAAGTACATAGTGAACTACGACTACTGTAAGGGCTGTGGCATATGCGCCCAGGAATGCCCTGTGAACGCGATTAAAATGATCCCCGAACCAGTCGAGGAGCCCGGAGGTGAAGAGGAGTGACGCTCGCAGTTGAGGAGGCAAGCGGGAAAGGCCTCAAGAGACCGAGGCCTATGAGCACTAACTCCGCCATAGCCACAGCGGCCAGGGACCTAGACGTCGACGTTGTCTCGGCCTATCCCATAACACCGCAGACAACCGTCGTGGAGAAAATAGCCGAGTACATAGCGAACGGCGAGCTAGACGCTGAGATGATACACGTTGAAAGCGAGCACTCCGCGCTAAGCGCCGCAATAGGGGCAGCCGCAGCGGGAGCCAGGAGCTTCACAGCCACAGCAAGCCAGGGCCTCGCGTTGATGCATGAAATACTCCACATAGCAAGCGGTGGAAGAGTACCGGTCGTCATGAGCGTTGCCACGAGAGCCCTCAGCGCTCCTATAAGCATATGGAACGACCACAGCGACGTAATGAACGCTAGGGATTCTGGGTGGATAATAGCTTTCGTCAGCTCCGCCCAGGAAGCCTATGACACTGTCATCCAAGCCTTCAAAGTAGCCGAGGACCCGGAGGTCCTGTTACCCTTCATGGTTGCCTACGATGGTTACCTGATGAGCCACACCATGGAGCCGGTAGTTACGGAGGACAGGGAGACAGTTCTCTCGTATGCCCCAAAGAGGGACTATCCCTACAAGCTCGACCCAAAGAAGCCTGTGACCATAGGAACAATAACAGACCCGAACTGGTACTACGAGTTCAAGTACCAGCAGGTTGAAACAATGAAGGTGGCCCTGGAGAAGTTTAGGCGTGCCGACGAGGAGTTCGGCAAGGTGTTCGGCAGGAACTACGGTTTACTAGAGTGTATCCACTGCGAAGACGCGGACGCCATCGTTGTAGCCACAACGAGCTACGCCACAACACTCAAGTACCTGATAAACACGGCCAGGGAGAAAGGGATGAAAGTAGGCCTCCTAAGACTCAGGTTATACAGGCCGTTCCCAGTAGAAGACTTCCTGAAAGCCACTAGCGGAGTAGATACACTGCTAGTTATAGACAGGGCTATAAGCTACGGTGCACCAGTCCAGGGACCCCTGGCGACCGAGATAAACAGCCTGTTCCACTCACGGGGAATAGACACGAAGGTAGTAAGCGTTGTAGCCGGAATAGGCCAGAGGGCCTTCAAGGACGATGACGCTATGAACATGTTCAAACTCGCATTGGAGAGCCGGAAAGCGGCTCCCGAAGAAACCATATTCTACGGGGTGAGAAAGTAATGTCGGGTGCAGAGCAACTCCCGAAGGGTCAGCTGTACAAGAGCCTCTTCCAGCTAACCAGGTGGGAGGGACTAGTAAGCGGCCACAGGCTGTGTGCCGGTTGTACCGCAGGAGTAATAGTCAGGCACCTAATGAAGGTCGCCGGGCCCAACACTGTCGTTGTCAACGCGACAGGATGCGTAGAAGTATCGACAACACCATACCCGTACACGAGCTGGAACGTCCCATGGATACACGTGGCATTCGAGAACGCTGCAGCAGTGGCCAGCGGTGTTGAGTCGGCGATAAAGATCCTCAAGAAGAAAGGCGTGATCGACGATGACTATAAGGTAATAGCCCTGGGAGGAGACGGTGGAACATTCGACATAGGATTCCAGGCACTATCCGGAATGCTAGAACGTGGGCACCGGGTCATGTACGTGGTATACGACAACGAGGCCTACATGAACACAGGTATACAGAGGAGCGGCGCCACACCCTACGGTGCATGGACAACCACGACTCCAGCCGGGAAAGTCTGGAGGGGGGAGTGGAGGCCGAAGAAGGACATAGCAGCCATAGTAGCGGCTCACAGGGTTCCATACGTGGCAACCGCGAACCCAGCGTATCCCCTAGACATGGTTAATAAGTTCAAGAAAGGCCTGGACGCTCTGGAGGAGGGACCCAGCTTCGTCCACGTTATAATGCCGTGTACCACCGGGTGGAGGTTCGATCCAAGGCTCGGTATAACAATAGCTAGACTGGCAACCGAGACCGGTGTATGGGTCCTCTACGAGATAGACCACGGCCAGTACCGTGTCACCGTCCCGGTCAAGAAGAGGAAGCCGGTCAAAGAGTACCTGAAGCTCCAGGGCAGGTTCAAGCATCTAACCGAAGAGGAGATCGAGGCCATACAGAGGATGGTTGACGAGGAAGTTGAGAGGATAAATAAGATAGTTGGCAGAGAAGTTATAGGGCCGGTAGTATCATAAGCCCCTTCTTTTCCTCCCTTCTTTTTGGCTTATCAAAAAAAGTTATACTAGCTTTTGCCTGTAATACTTCTGTGCAACGGATAGAACGTTAATACAGCTACCAGTGCACGGCGGTTGCTCGGGCGGGGTCACGTCAAGCCTCAGTATATCCTCGTCCCGCTGAACCTTCACCACACCATGGTCCGGGTCAGCTATTATTGTCGGGGATTCAGCCATGAGCTCCCCGTGGAGGCTCTCAACGATGCCGCCGACTATGATTACTGGGACCCCTGTCTCTACTGCCCTTGCAGTGGCGAATGACTCTAGGAAGCTCGTGTTTATCGATATGATCTTATCGTTCCTACGTTCGCCTTCACCGACATCCTTGACCTCGATGATCTGCTCCATATAGGGTAGCGGGAGGATGCTTCCTATTATCACCCATGCACCCATGAGGGATAGGAGCCTGAATATTTCTGGGTGAAGTATGTCGTTCTCTATGAATACGCCTATCTTCCTCTCTATCCCGCCGGGTCCTGGTATACTCATGATACCCGGCTCTTTCCCAGGGTTAATCCTGTACTCCGCCTCCATGGGTGTTACCGATATTTTCCTATACCTGAGCACGCGGTGGTGGTCCTGGTCTACGAGTAGCATAGTGTTAAAGAGCTTGGGTCCAGCCCTCTCTATTATCGGCCCTGCAAGTACATTGGCCATGTAGGGAGCCATCCGCTGCCATATGAACTGTGTTGTGTATCCCTTCTCGTTTATTCTCTCCGCGTTACTCTTAATGTACCTCAGGGTTCTCTCCTTGTTGTTGTAGCCGATTAACGGGCCTGTCAGGGGGTAAGGCGGTAGGACTAGCAGTTGAGGAGGATCCTCTGTCTTGGACATCGCTTCACCTATAAGGCTCGATAGCTTATGTATGTTCTGACGCCTAGCTTGGTACTTTATCCTGCCATGTATTATAGCTATCTTAATCACATCCTCCCTGTCTTCGTCGCCGAATACTTCCAAGCCTGTATTCCTCCGCTAGACTAAATCTGTGTATGACTTCACCCTATAAATTTCCTAGGTCCCTAGCGATAGCCTCAGCGGCTTTCTCGGCAGTCCAGTCCTTATCCCTGTTCTCAATGTCTATAGGCTTGATCTCCATGTAAACCTCGAGCAGCACTTTGTCCCGCTCTGCTCTACCCTCTTCAACCATCTTCATTTTCTCCTCTACCATTCTAGTCCTCTCCTCTGAAACCAAGCTTGAGAACTTCTCGTTAAGATACTCGTAAACACCCTCACCTCTACGAGTCGATTTTAACTGGCCCGTCTTCTGTATAACATAGACATACCTTCTCTTAACAAGCGTGTCCAGTATCTTCGCATAAGTGCTCGGCCTCCCAATACCGCGTTCCTTCATTAACCTCACGACGTCACCATCAGTATACAAGGGGACTCTACTGACCTTTGACGAGTCCACATTGTCCACAGGATACTCTCCCTCATCCAGCTCTACGGGCTTGACCTCCTGGTAAACCGAGAGGAACCCTGGTTCTACAACCTTCGAAGGCAACTCGTCTTCCCTGACCTTAACACCGTTCAGGTAGTACGTGTATTTACGGTAGACCAGTTTGCCAGGCTTCATCTGGCTAGCTATGAAACGCCTGAATATAAGGTCATATAGCCTGTAGTGGTTCCACGTCAGCTCCGAGGCGAGCTCGATGAAGCCTTCTTCAACCATGTTCCTAAGCGTCTCAGCGTCTAAGGGCCTAGTAGGCCGTATAGCCTCATGCGCGCCTCCCTCACCCCAGCTCCTGGGATGATACAGTTTCTCCAGAGCCTCCTCCCCGAACCTTTCTTTTAAGTACTCCCTAGCCACCTGTTTCCCCTTATCACTAACCC
>JALUZI010000160.1 GCA_027012045.1 Desulfurococcales archaeon | reverse complement strand
CCTGTAGCTGGAACTTGTTTCTTGAGGAATATTCCTATGAGATTATCGTATCTCCCGCCGCCGGCTACAGCGCCTATCCTGGGCTTCTCGAGGAATGCCTCGAATATCGGGCCTGTATAGTAGTCTAGCCCCCTTACTAGGCTTAGGTCGAGTATTACTCTATTGTCTGTTATAAGTGTGAACGTTTCTTCAAGGTGGCCAAGGGCCTCGGAGACCTTCCTGTTCTTCCCATATTTCCTTCTAAGCTCTCCAAGGGCCTCGGACGGGTCTCCCCTTAGGCTTATTACTGACATTATTTTATCGACTGTCCCGCTGGGGATGATCTTAGAGAGCTCCTTCCTAACTCCCTCTTCGCCTATTTTGTCGAGCTTGTCGATAGCCCTGTACACAGGTATAGGGTTCTCCAGCCCCAGCTCCTCCTCGAATATCCCTGCCAGCAGCCTCCTATCATTTATCTTGAATACGTAGTCCCTGAATCCTATAGAGTCCAAGGCTTTTATCGCAAGCAATGCTACCTCCGCATCGGCCTCAGGGTACGGGCTGCCCACTATATCTGCGTCGCACTGGTAGAACTCCCTATATCTCCCTTTCTGCGGTTCCTCATGCCTCCACACGGGTGCGATGTGGTATCTCTTGAACGGCATAGGTGTGTCCTGGTGGCTCTTCACGTATCTTGCTAGTGGTACTGTCAAATCGTACCTGAGAGCATACCACCTCCCGCTAAGTGGGTCCTGGAACCTCCATATTAGCCTGTTCTCCGCCTCCTCCCCGTATTTACCTGCTAGGGTTTCCCAGTATTCTATAGCAGGCGTTTCAATGGGGTCGAACCCGAATTCCCGGAATACTTTCTCGATGCGCGAGACCACTTCTTTCCTAACGATCATAAGTCTAGGCGGTATGTCCCTGAACCCTTTAGGCCTCTCTCCCTCGTACAACTCTTCATCCCACAACTCCTTTCTCTGCCTAGTTATGCATTATAATATTTGATTCACTGATAATGTGTATCATTCAGGGTTAGAGGATTGGCTGAGGTTAAAGTAGCTGGATGGAAGGGTTTGAGGGAAGAGTACAAGGACAGCCTATCGGTTAGAGGGATAGATCCGGAGATTGCTAGGGAGAGGATGAATAGTATTCTTCGCCTGTTAAAGGAGTACTCTCCGGTCGTGGTGAGGGAGCCCAGCAAGGAGGGGCCTGGCCTCATTAAGGTTGAGAAGGGTGATACTGCGGTTTTCATCGCGGTGTATAGTGATGGCATGGTTGTTCTGGCGAGCGATATTCTCGATGTTATTAATGAGATTGTGGATTATAAAGAGGATAAGGGAATCAAGGCTCTGGTCGTGATTTACTCGAGGAAGGGTAGGCTGGGCCCTCTCTGCTATCTTTTCCTCGGCGACGTTATCCGTGACAGGGAGGTTGGTGTTTTGTATGTTAATGGTTCCGTTAGAGAGGTTCTTGACGTGGTGAGGGATATAATGTCTAAGGGCGAGTATGTGGTTAGAGAGGAGGATTATGTGGATTTGAAAAACGTTTAGGGAGTTTCACCTCATGGATCTCAGGAGATCCAGCATCATCTTCTTCTCGAGGCTCGCCACGTGCCTCCTAACCCTTATTACAGCGTCCGGGTTAACGCTAATGCTGTCCACTCCTATTCTGACCAGGTACTCCACAACCTCTGGGTAAACACTCGGCGCCTGGCCGCATATACTAACTGTTCTACCATACTTGTGAGCCACGTTCGTCAGCATCTCTATGGCCTTCATCACCGCGGGATCCCTCTCGTCGAAGTAGCCCATCTTGAATAGTCTCCCTGAATCCCTGTCAACGCCTAGGACGAGCTGTGTAAGGTCATTGCTCCCGACGCTGAACCCGTCAACCATCTTCGAGAACTCTTCCGCCAGTATCACCGTGCTGGGTACCTCGCTCATTATCCATACTTTGAAGTCATGCCTCCTCTCCAGGCCTTCTTCCTCCATTATTTTAAGAGCCTTCCTCAGCTCCCAGGTGTTCCTTACGAATGGGAACATTACCCACACGTTCTTGAGCCCCCACTCGTCTCGGACTTTCTTTATCGCCCTTACTTCCAGCCTGAAAGCTGGTTCGTACTCCTTGGATACGTATCTGGATACACCTCTCCACCCTAGCATCGGGTTTCTCTCGTCCTCGGGCTCGTACTTCTCTCCTCCCTTTAGCTTCCTGTACTCGTTGCTCTTGAAGTCGCTGAACCTCACGACTACGGGGCGGGGGTGTATTGCCCTCGCTACTCTGGCTATGCCGTCTGCTAGTTTGTCAACGAAATATACTCCTCTACCTTGGTCGATAAGGTATAGCGGGTGGTATCCTATCCAGTCTGATATAATGAACTCTATCCTCATCAAGCCTATGCCGTCGAAGGGCAGGTTGATGTACCTCTCTATTTCCTGTGGCTGGCCCAGGTTCATGTAGATCTTAGTCGCCGTGACGGGATATATCTCCTTCATTACTTCGGGGCTTAATGCTCCTGTGACTTCGACCTTGGGTTTTTCTTCTTTCCTTGCCTTCAGCTTGCCCTTATAGACAACGCCTTGGGTGCCATCCACTGTTACAAGCATGCCTGTTTTGAGTACCTCAGTAGCGTTCCCGGTGCCGACGACCGCCGGGATCCCCAGTTCACGGGAAACTATTGCAGCGTGGGCCGTCATACCTCCCTCGTCTGTTACTATTGCCCCGGCTATTTTCATGTATGGAACCCAGTCGGGGTCCGTCATCTTAGTGACGAGTATGTCTCCCTTCTCCATTTTCTTAGCGGCTTCCTCGACTGTATAGGCTACTTTTACTTTGCCGGACGCTATTCCCGGGCTTGCCGGTATACCCCTAACCAGTATCTCCGCTTCCCCGGGCTCCACCTCTTCTTCCTCTTCTTTCTTACCGCGCTGGCTCCAGTATGTCTCGGGGCGTGCCTGGAGTATGAATAGGTTGTTCTCCTTCATCTCGAAGTCTATTGCCCATTCAATGTCCATATGCTTGCCGAATACTTCCTCTATCCTTAGGCCGAGCTTGGCCAGTTCTACCACTTCCTCATCGCTGAGGCTGGGCTCGTCTGGCTTCATATTGTATTTTTCTACGATCTCGGCAATGCTAGGGTGTTCCTCCCTGAGTTTCTCCAGGTCTTCAGGTGTGGAGGGAAGTGTTATTTCCGTGTTCTCACGCTTATCCGGATCGTAGAACAGTGCTACTTTCTTCTCAGTGCTTATCCTCTTCTCCACTATGTCTAGCGTTTCCTTGTCTACAACATACTCGTCTGGGGTCACTCTTCCACCGACTATGAACTCGCCTAGCCCCCAGATTGACTCTATCACTATTTTGGTTGGGTCTCCTGTTATAGGGTGGATCGTGAACATTACCCCGCTTGTTCTGCTGTTGACCATTTTCTGTACTACTACGGCCATTAGTGCTGACTCGTGCTCTATGTTGAGGGAGTCGCGGTAGCTTAGTGCTCTGGCTGTCCACAGGCTTGCCCATGCTAGTTTCACGTGCTCGACGACCTCGTCCTCTCCTTGGACGTTGAGGTATGTGTCTTGTTGGCCTGCGAAGCTTGCTTCTGGAAGGTCTTCTACTGTTGCACTGCTCCTTACTGCGACTCTCGGGTTCTCTACTCCGATTCTCTTACCTAGCTTCCGGTATGCCTGTTTTATTGCTGCTGTTATGCTCGGAGGTATGGCGCTTCTCATTATTAGGCTTCTAATTCTCGCTGAAGCTCTCTCATACTCCTCCGGCAGACCGCTCTTTATTTCTTCTTTTAGAATCGTGGATATACGCTGTGTAAGCTCTGTCTCCTGTATAAAACACCTGTAAGCCTCGCTTGTCACGACGAAGCCCGGTGGTACAGGTATGCCCGCCTTTATGTTCTCTCCTAGGCCTGCCGCTTTACCTCCTACCAGGTCGTGCTTGCTTTTATCAACGTTTTCTAGCCAGAGAACGAATGGTTTGTCACATTTCAATAGGTAGCACCGGTTTGTGGTTTGATTATGGATTAAATATAAAGAATGGTGTTTTCCTATACGGTCATGTTATACCCCTTTTATAAATATTGTATTATGAATTCGATCTGGGGTTCAATGTGGGAGTCAAGGTCAAGATTATCCGTTACACAGCTGATGGGGATAGGATTGTTGCCGCGGCAGCTAAAAGGTCTCTCAGCCGCAGGGACTTGGATGTCCAGCTGGGGAAGATGAGTGACGAAGAGGTTAGTGTGTGGATAGAGGAGACATTCAAGAGACAGCATTTCAGTCCATGGGAGCATAGCGTTTACACGTGGACAGTTGAAGGGTGTAGTAGGGTTTGCAGTCACCAGCTTGTTAGACATAGAATTGCCAGTTTTACACAGCTGAGCTTTAGATACGCCCGGCTGGGTTTTGACAGGAAATGCCTTGACCCTTCATTTTATGACGGTAGATGCATCAGTCTAGACATAGGTGTCGACGCTGGACTGGACGCCTGTCAGGAAGGAGGATACGTATACGTGAGATCAGGTGATTCAGAAGCTGATATCAGACTCCTGGATGACGGGGCTATAGTGGAAAGAGTGTCGTTGTCGGGGAGGATAGTTGAGGATGCTCTGGTTGAGTCCTGGCTTATGGACATGTTCGACACCAGCTTACTAGGAGGCTTCGAGGGACGTAAGGTTCCCCGGGAGAACGTTTATAGAAGGTATTGCAGGATGATCGACTTCGTTATTCCCCCGTCTATTAGATCCAAAAAGGAATTGTTAGCAGTGTTTATTAGAGAGACTTCCCGGGTTTTCCAGGTATACAGGGATCTGATATCTAAGGGTGTACCGCCCGAGGATGCAAGATTCCTGGTTCCAATGGGTGTGCAGACCAAGCTCGTTGTAACTATGAATGCTAGGGAGTTAATACAGAGTTTTCTGCCTCTCAGAATGTGCACTAAAGCACAATGGGAGATCCGGACTGTTGCATGGCTGTTGTGGAGGGAGCTTAACAGGATTCATCCCAGGCTCTTCAAATATGCTGGTCCGAGATGTATATTCTACGAAAATGCTATAAGGAGGAATCCTATAACTCTCGAAGATCTCCTTAATGGTGTTGAACTGGTAATGGAGAGATGCCCGGAAAACATTGAAAGGGACGGTATCCCCAGGTGTGTAAGGTCGAATCTGTTGTTACTGGAAAAGAACGGTTACAATATTAGCGGCGAGCAAGGATAGCCCTGAATAGAGGAGTGGAGGTAGCCTCGGCCTGTATGACACTCCTAGTGCTATTGGAACAATGAAGGAAGCTACCTGAATCAAAGTATTTATTTCTTCAACAACGGATCTCTGAAGATTTAACTGCTGACCGTTTAACGTTTTACCCCCTATTCCAGTTAGTGTATGGGCAGTATACAGTGTTACTAATAGAGTTGCAAGTATTATTGTGATATAAGTATAAATTGTGCCACGGTATTTTCTGAATGACTTATAACTGGCTTGGACTATATTGACAATTCTATTGAACGATCCTCTTAACCCTGTTTCCCCAGCTACTGTCACACCCTCACTGAGCGCCGTTAGGAGAGTTCCTATTCTCCCATAGAGCCCGTGTTTGGCCACCAAACCAGTGATCTCAGGTGTTCCTGGAAACCCTATTTCCAGATTGTTCATTATGGAAGAGATTTCATCTATGAATTTCTTAAACCTCTTTTCTAGATTCACTGATTTGTACTCGACTATGAATCCGACCGCTATAGAAGAGGCTGCAAAATATAGTGTTAATTGTGGCCAGGCGAGGATGCCTGAAAGCACCACTAAAGTTACCATGTACAGTAGCGCTGTAATCTCTTTGTTTACCTGGAATTCCTGATAGAAATTTCCCATCCATGGATGCATGTAGATATACCCTATTGAGCTTCCGATCAAGGTGAAGACCAGTGTTATAGGTATCAATGACAGGTACCCGGTATTCTGGTAATTGAATAGTGAAAGGACTACACCGATAATAGATGACATGAAGAGAACTACAGTCACTTCAGTAACCAGATTCATATAATCAATATACCTCTTCCATTGGCCTCTTATGGACTCCAAAGCTTCTTCTAGGAAGGATATTGATAGGAGGGTAGCTGATCCGACATGCCTCGCTACGTAAACGTAGTTTTGAATCAGTCTTGAAACAACATTGTCCCTGATCTCACTGGATACTCTCTGTAACGCGGTTAGAGGGTCAAGTCCTTCTTCTAGGTATTTTCTTATTTTGCCTGAGAGTTCCTGTGAAAGCTTTGGAACTAGTCTTTTATCTAGTCTTACCAGTGCATTAACGAAGTAGATGGGATTGAATGTAAAGGGTATCAGGTAAGTTAGTAGTACAACCGTTTCTCTATTTGTTTCCGAGTCAAATTTCCTCAGGATGTTTCTAATCATAAACTGTTCACCTTGGAGGAGTAGTATTCCTCTACTGCTGCACGGAACTCTCTGCGTGGAGCGCCTCTGTTAGCCTCCAGTATCCTCAGCCTGGAAACTAGGTCCGAGACAACTTCAGATAGTGTGTATCCCTCTACCTCGGCAATTTCCTCAATCACCCTACTGCTTTTTAATAGATCCTCAATAGTGTCCGGAGAGAATAAGTCGCTCCTGGGATCCCATCTGAAGACCGGGGTTAACTCTTCACCTGATTGTTCCACTATAGTTTCCACTCTCCTAGCTATGGTTACTCCTTTCCTCTTGGTTTTCTTCAAGTGAACTATGACATCTATGAGTCCGGCGAATGAGGGAGATAGGTTTATCGGGTCCATAACTAGGCGCTCTAACGCGTTTCTAGGTGAGTCCGCGTGGAAAGTTGCTAGCGATCCCTGGCCTGTAGCAACTGCCTGCGCTAGCCCTACTGCTTCTCTGCCCCTGACTTCTCCTATGATTATGTAATCAGACCTGCGGCGCAGACTGAATTTCACAAGGTCGAACAGGGTTATTTCAGCGTACTCGGAGCCGGGGTATACAGGTCTTGTTATCAGTGAATCCCAGTTATCGTTCAATACTTTAATCTCGGGTGTGTCTTCTATAGTTAGAACCTTACTATAAGGCGGGATCAGCTCTATAAGAG
>JALUZI010000159.1 GCA_027012045.1 Desulfurococcales archaeon | reverse complement strand
TATCACATCTAAACACGCGGGATAGAACATCGGAAATCAACTCCCATACTCCTCCAGAACACCAGGCAGCTCCCTAAGGTCCCTAATTACATACTTGACGTATGGGGTAATCCTGGGGTCATCACCGAACCCTATGGGTAAGCCTACGACTATGAAGGCAGGAATATCCCATACCGAGTCACCGATGAAAGCCGCCTCCTTAGGCTTCAACCCTAGCTCTCCTAGAATCCTCCTTACAGCATAATCCTTCCTCTCAGCGGGAACGAGTGGGACACCGCCCTCAACGAGGTAACCGGCCTTGTCATAAGACAGTTTGTTAGCAACCCATATATCTGCACCGACTGCACGGGCGACCCTCGCGACGAGCAGGTCTATTCCAGCGCTTACGAGGCCGATTAGATACCCTTCTCTATGGAGTCTTCTAGCGATCTCTATAGCTTCGGGTTTAACTGATACCTTTTCAAATGCCTTCTTGAGATCATTGATATGTACCCTCTTATTCCTAGACCAGACCCCTGTATCGTGCCTCATCCAACCCAAGTAGTCAATAATCCCTTCCATGTACATCCTAGTACCCTTCTCCGCTTCTTCCTCAACTCCGAGGAGCCTGTGGATAACCTGCCAGCTACTCTTTTCTTCTACGAGAACACCGTCGACATCGAATAATACTATCCTCACCTTCCTGCTTCCCACAATTATACACCACGCGGCTAAACGTGACCTGGATTGTTTAGGAATTACCGGGGTATATGAAATATATAGTACTCCCGCCTAATAGGTTAGCTTGGAACAGAACAAAATTCTACGCTTAGAGGTGAATATATGCATGGCCGGATGGCACGGGAAAATACTATGGGTCAATCTCAGTAAAGGAGAGATAAAGACATGGGAGTACCCGGGGCTCTGGGCTAGGAACTACCTGGGCGGTAGAGGTCTAGCCGCAAGGATCCTATGGGAGTACCTCCCGCCTGGAGCTGATCCATTGGGACCTTATAATTTGCTTATAATGGCTGTAGGCCCCCTAACCGGGCACCCCATACCCAGTAGTGGCAAGCTCCAGATATCAGCTAAAAGCCCACTGACAGGTGGATATGGTGATGGGAACATAGGAACCCAGGCTTCGGTGGAGATGAGGAAAGCCGGGTGGGACGCTATAGTCTTCGAGGGCAAGGCGGAGAAACCAGTGTATCTCTACGTGGAAAACGATAAGGCAGAACTGTTCCCCGCGGACGATCTATGGGGAATTGATACCTTCGAATCGGAGAAGAAGCTCAAGGAGCGCCACGGAAAGAACGTTGGAGTCCTACAAATAGGACCTGCAGGGGAGAACCTCGTCAGATTCGCAACAGTGCTGAGTCAAGAAGGCCGCAGCGGCGGCAGACCCGGCATGGGTGCAGTTATGGGATCAAAGAAGCTCAAGGCAGTAGTTATAAAGGGAACAGGGGAGATACCGGCGGCCGACCCTAAGGAGCTGAGGAAGCTGGGGGCACAGGCGTTCAGCGACATAAGGAAATCGAAGTCCTATGACTTCTGGATGCGGCAGGGCACCATGATGACGGTGCAGTGGGCCCAGGAGGTCAGCGTTCTCCCCACCTACAACTTCTCGGAGGGAGTATTCGACGAGTACAAGGGCATAGACGGCTTCATGCTCGAGAAACTCAAGGTGTACCAGAGGGGATGCCCGAACTGTAACATGCCCTGTGGAAACGTGGTGGAAGACGAGGAGAAGGAGTGGAGCGAGCTGGACTATGAGAACGTGGCAATGCTCGGCAGCAACATAGGCCTCGGCGACCTGAGGAAGGTTGCAGTCCTGAACAAGATAGCCGACAAGCTTGGAGTCGACACTATAAGTATGGGCAGCGTACTAGCGTTCGCCACCGAGGCAAGCCAGAAGGGACTTCTGGACGAGAAGCTGGAGTGGGGCGACTTCGAGAAGTACAAGGAACTGAT
>JALUZI010000158.1 GCA_027012045.1 Desulfurococcales archaeon | reverse complement strand
GCAGCGGAAAACGCTATTGAAGGAATACCCAGAAGTCCGGCTTGAGCAGCGACTCCTACCGTTCCACTTGAAAGTATGACTTGGACACTAGTGTTATCACCGACATTTACACCGGATACCACTAAATCTATCTTGTCTGTGAGAACATTTGATGCGAGGTGAATCACATCGCTAGGCGTGCCGTTTATGGCGTATATCTTAGTCCCCCAAAGATGCATTTCCTGCAATCTAAGAGGTTTATGGAGAGTAAGGCCTAGCCCGCTAGAGCTTTTAGGGGTTTCGGGGGCTATCACATATGTTTTACCTAGATCGTAGACAGACTCGTATAGAACCTTCAGCCCGGGAGAGTATATACCGTCATCGTTGGACACTAGTATCGTAGGTTTATCCATCACTTCATCCCGTACTACGGATAGTAATTTAACCCACTATTAAACATCAGTTCACAAGGTGACCGTTTATGGCGGACAAAACTAGAGTAGTCATAATGGGAGCTGGAGGAAGAGACTTCCACAACTACAACCTCTACTTTAGAGACAACCCTAAATATGAGGTTGTAGCGTTCACTGCAGCACAAATACCTGGAATAGTGGGGAAAAGATATCCTGCAAGCCTCGCGGGTAAACTATACCCGTCGGGAATACCGATACTGCCAGAGGAGGATCTAGAAGATATAGTGAAGAAGAATGCGGTTGACCTTGTTGTTCTAGCATATAGCGACCTACTGTATAAGGATGTCGGTGAGAAGCTGAGTCGTGCACTGGCCAGTGGAGCCTCATTCATGATACTTGGTCCCAGGGACACTATGATCCCTAGTTCGAAGCCTGTTATAGCAGTAACAGCTGTCCGTACAGGAGCAGGTAAAAGCACTGTTTCAAAGGCCATAGTAGAATATCTCACGTCGAAGGGGTTCAAAACAGCAGTCATACGGCACCCAATGGCTTACGGCGACTTGGAGAGAATGGCTGTCCAGAAATTCTCCACGGAGGAGGACCTCGAAAAGTATAATGTAACGATCGAGGAGCGGGAGGAGTACGAGCAATATATTAAGATGGGTCAAACCGTGTACGCTGGAGTGGACTACGGTAAAATACTGGAAATAGCCGAGCGTGAAGCCGATATCATACACTGGGATGGCGGTAACAACGACTGGCCCTTCTACCTGCCTGATAAACTTATAGTAGTTACTGACGCCATGCGGCCGGGTCACGAGCTCGAGAGTTTCCCTGGCGAAGTGAATTTCAGAATGGCTGATAACATAATAATAAACAAAGCAGACCAAGCTAGCCCTGAGGCTATAGAGAAAATTAAAGCCAATGCAAAGAAGGCTAATCCCCATGCATCAGTAACAGTGGCTAAGAGTGTGGTAGAACTAGACGCTCCCGAGCTAGTTGAGGGTAAGAGAGTTCTTGTTGTAGAGGACTCGCCGACCGTGACGCATGGAGGTTTACCATACGCAGCAGGCTATGTGGCCGCCAAAAAATATAAAGCGGGAGAGATAATAGATCCCAGACCCTACGCTGTTGGAATCATAAAGAAAATGTATGAAAAGTACCCTCATATGGGTCCAGTTCTACCAAGTACAGGATACTCACCAGAACAACTTAGAGACCTAGAAGAAACCATTAAACGCGTGCCAGCAGACACTGTAATCCTGGGAACACCAGCTGATATAACCAGGCTAATCAATATAGACAAGACCACTGTAAAAGTCACATACAGAATAGAAGTCGTTGAAGGACCTACAATACAAGAGATCGTCGATGACTTCCTAGAGAAAGCTAAGAATAAACTAGGATTCTGAGTCAACTAACAATTTAATCCTTTTAACACAAAAAGTTTTATTCGAGTTAAGGGTGCTACGAGTTGAGCTTTACTAGTGACTCATTGTTCCAGCAGAGAAGAAGCAGTGTTAAACACACTAAAATAGCTAACTTACTCGAGATTAAACCTGCCTCAAAATGCCCTTACTTCGAAGTCCACGACGAAGGAGATGGCTATATTGCCGTATGTAAGGTTCAGGGTAGAGCTCTGACAAGGCATGAGGCAAGGCTTTGTGAGGAATTCTGGGAGAAGTGCCCGTTTAAGAGGTACGGTGATTTCCTTAAGGATTTATTTACATAGATAATTCCACGACTTCCTTGCAACACGATACTTGTATCTTCCGAAGACTATCTATGAGACGGTATGTATAGGTCTTGAAGAATAGAGCAGACTCGCTGTTCTCTAGTTCCGAGTAAACACTTCTAGCTTTATCGAGCAATAATGAAGCATCACTACACAGCATTCCATTATTTTTTCCATTTATACCGGACACGAACCCGTTTATGCTACTGACGAGATCATTGGCCATCCCTATATACCTCAAGATTTCTAGTCTTCCCTCATCAGGAAGCTTACCCAGAAGCATGGTGTACTGCGAGGCGAGATCTATTATCAGCCCCCTTATCACGTTTATTTCGTGTAGCTGAATCTTCGTTATACACATATAGTTGAACCCCCTAATTTCCAGGTGACAATGCGTTACACTTTTTCCTATGCGTACCTTATATAAGGGTTAAGACACATGTGTCCACCGTAAACAAAAAGTTTATCCATATCAACCTCCACCTCTATATTCACAGTACCAGTAAATAAACCCGGATTGAAGGTGTGAAGAAATGGAATTCGAGGATAACCCCAAGCAGGATGATATAAGCCTATCCGTCCTCTATGAAGATACGGATCTCGTCGTGATGACGGCTCCCAATGAAGACGAGCTCCGGGATATTCTGTTGAAACTGCTTAAAGACGGCCCGCAGACTATTCGTCAGCTACACTCATACTTATCTGGATTGGCTAGTGAAGACAAGATTAGGAGAGCGTTGAACACGTTGATAGAGGAAAGGAAGGTTGACTACGATAAACAGGGACGCTATTTCTTGGCCGAGTATATTGATGAAGAGGATTTCGAAGGTTCCATGTATCTCGAGGGTATTGAACGGCCCTCTAATCTATATGACTAACCAAGGGTTTACTAGATCCTGGAAGTCCGATGGAAGCGGCTTCTTTTTCTCAACATAATGCTGGTATGCTTTCTCTAGGTACTCGATGAATATGGGGCAGTTATCGAACCTTCCATCTCTATCGCATTTACCGTCCGTACCCTTCAATGTCAGCATCAGGAAGCAAGCCTGTGTTTTCTTATCATAGTAAGGGCATAGCCTGTGTTTCCGCTTTGCACTCTTAAGCATCTTGTTTACCCATCTATTCTTTGCATCCATCTCTTTTTGCTCCGAGTCCTCAGATATAATGGAATCGAAATCATCAACTTTAGACATTTTGAACACCTCCAACCAATTAATTATAACTCTCCAAAACCATATAATAATCCGGCAAGGCTAAATAGTTGACTCAATATACTAACCCTTTTAAACTTGTAAGAGCATAATATAGAGAAGGTGGCAAACCCACCCTAATCCTAACAAATGATACGTGAGAGGTGGCCTATAGTTGGCCCAAAGTTTTAACACGTCCGAACTCGTAGACCTAATCGTCTCCGCGGGTCTAGTTGAAGACTTCGTTGAATGGTACCGTAAAAGGTTTAATACAGCAGAAGTCCCGTCACTGAAGTCTCTTCCTCCATACATATTAGAGGAGTATATTAAGAGGAGGAACCTAGCAAGTTCTAATGACCCATTAGAGGAATCGTTAAAAACCAGAGACGAAATCCTCAAGTATGAACCATTAGAAGTTAAACCTAGGATTTCGCCTAAAACATCCTAAGCCCACTTATTCATACCCTCCTAACTCCAATACTAGTTTACCAAATTACATCATATCAAACTGAACAATACTATGGTTACTGCAAACATGATGCCCCATGCTGTAATATTTGTCTTCATCATCTTCCATCCATCAAGCGGTGGGATGGGCAGTAGGTTGAAAAGAGCCAACCACACGTTAATGCCTGTAAACCCCAGTGTGAACAATGGATAGACTCCGAGTCGGTAAACAATTATACCTATGAATGCTAGAATTATATTTGTAAGTGGACCCCAGCTCGATATCTCAAATTCTCCTTTAGACGTGAGCCTATAGAAACAAGCTATACTTGTATATCCCGGGATCAAGAGTTTTACAGGGAAAAATCCTGAGGCTAGAGTTACTAGAACACCCCATGTAGTGGTTACATACATTGACACGCAACCGTTCTTTCTACCAGCATACTTATGCGCTGACTCGTGTATGACCATTCCAACAATGAGCCCTGCAAGCAGACCATCGTTGTAGAGGTTCATATAAGCGTCCACATGGAACATGTCAATTCCTAGGAAAGCGAATGCTATTGAGAAAATACCTAAAACCCAGGACACTGGCTCTCCATACACTTTTTCTAGCAATCCCCGCTTGGGCCTCGTATAGTAAGTTACACCGTAGTACGTTTCATTCAACGAGAACCACCCTCTCTTCCATGTAACCAGTTATGACCCTAATATACCCCTTGAATTTACTGTCAAGCCTAGGGTAACCAGTATCTATTTTTAGACTACGGATACCCCTTAATTTACACTCACTAGAAACAACCAATAGATTCTCCCGTTTAAGCCTCTCCAACACAATAGGACCAAACTGATGGTTACCCCGTCCAAACAAAACTCCCTGTCCTCCAATAGGTGTGACGATAACGTAAAACTCCTCTCTATCTTTGATGAGATCCACTATACTCTTATAGTCCAAATCAAGTCCCACAACGTGACCGTTTTCTAGAGCGTCAACACCAAACAACGTATAAGGAGCGTTAATCCTTTCATGTATAAACTTCACAGTCCTACCGGGTCCTGTTAGGAATAGAGTATCCGGCTTGTTATTCATGAATTCTAAAATGTAGTCAACCGCGCCTTCCAAACCATTATAGCAACCCGGGGATTTGGATGGCTGAACTAGTCCTTCTCTCGTAATAACTGGTAGATAACCATAAGTTATTAAGCGGCCATCGCTAGCTGGGTCCCAGTCAACAACTTCTCTTAACTCCACTTTTCTATTTGTCGGGTTTTCTATGAACTCTTGGATTGTAAGCGATGCATCCACAGGTGTATATGCGAACACGGCACTAAACACTTTGACTCCTGCTGGTACTCCAAGTACTGGAACATTGTCCTCATCTATAGCTTCTAATACATCCCTTGCAGTACCATCTCCCCCTGTGAAAACAATGAAATCAACCTTCTCATCGATCATTTCTCTAATAGCTCTCAATGTATGGTAGCGTGTTGAAGGGAAAGTATCTAGTCGAAAGGACCTAGTCACTTTGACTTGAACATTATTGCATTTGTGCAATAATGGCTTCACCAAACTGTAACCCATATAGCTCGGAGGAGTGATTATTTCAAAGCTCACATTTCTATTACATAGAAATGACGATAATCCTCTTAGGAATAGATACGCTTTCCTATAGGACAGTGGAATACCTCCCCTCTTCACCGCCTCAAAGAAGATGCCGTCTGTTCCCTTAAACCCGGCTAGGCCACCTGTGCCGGAAACAGGGTTTACCAGAAATCCCATTCTCAAATACTATCTCCCTACTATTAATAATCAACAATGCTACACCTATATACATCGTAGAAGCGCCTGGTGATTGTGTGTGAAGAGGAGGGCGATGATATTCGGGAGGTTCCAACCATTACATAAGGGTCACTTAGAGCTCATAAAATGGGCTCTTAAACTAGGTTACGATGAAGTGGTTCTACTCATAGGAATGGCTTCCGAGAACTATACACCGAGGAATCCTTTCACTGCTGGTGAAAGACTTGAAATGATTAGGATAGCTGCCGAGACGTCAAATATTGGGCTAGAGAGAATAGTTACCTCGGCTGTTCCGACCCTCGAAACCAATATAGGATGTACCTATTACGTGTTGAGCTATGTGCCTAAGATCGAGTCTATAATAACGAGGAACCCAATCATAGCAAGGATATTCAAAGACGCGGGCTACAAAGTGGAGCATCCTCCCCTATTCAACAGGGAGATCTACAGGGGGACACTGATAAGGGAACTGATAGCCAAGAATGACCCTAGGTGGAAGGAGCTGGTGCCGCCGGGGATACCCGAGTATATAGAGGAAATAGGCGGTGTCAAACGGATACAGGAAATATCTATGGAGGATTAAAACCCGTTTTACCTAGGCTTGAACCTGAGGACACCTGCCAACCCGTTAAATGTTGATTTAAGCCACTCGGCTTCAGGTATACTCTTCGGTATTATTACAGGTTTAGTACCCATATTCTTAGCCTTCTCAACGAGAGAGTCCAAATCCTCTCTTTCCTCATGTATTAACAAGTACTTTAACATGCCATTATTCAACGCGGCAAGAACCTCTTTCTCACCGTAAACAGCCATACCGGTATCCTTGGCCAAGTGCAACTTGAACTCTTCAAGAGCATTAATAGCATCCCTATACCTCTGAGTCTCAATCACATCCTCCGCCTTCAGAACAGTCTCCTTCAAACCTTGTATTCCCTGATATGCAACATCGATCAATTGCTTGGAAACGAGCTTCCTAAGCCTATAATCCAGGTTCCCCGACTCCAGGAAGTCGGCCTTCGCATATCCTGGCCCCGCGATTATTAGGCCTTTAAGCCTCCCCTGCTCCAAGTAGGGAAGGAAGTATTTGTTGGCCCTCTCAGCCACTCGTTTAAAGAAATCCGAAACCATCTGTTCTATAATCCTATCATACCTCCTTTGGCTCTGGCCACCCATCTTATGTTTGCCTGGAATATAGTCAGAAACCTCCTCGAGAACCTCAAGCCTCGATCCCTGCAGTATACCCAGGGTAGCCTCATCCCTCTCTACTATTATTATTCCAATAACATCTTTCTCTTCAAGCATATCCTCCAGGAACTCTAAGTGGAACTCCTTATCTGTCCTATAGAAGTAAACGGGGACTTTCTCGGGTGGAGAGAAAACGTAGCACACGAAATCTCCCGTCTCCATATTCTCCCCGCAGAAGACAGCCAGGCCGTTAGGCGGCACCTTACTTATCTTGGACAACCGGTCCATAGCGGCGGAAAGCGCCCGTTGCACAGCATCACGAGTCCTCT
>JALUZI010000157.1 GCA_027012045.1 Desulfurococcales archaeon | reverse complement strand
TATAACTCCGATGAGCTCCTTCTTACTCATACCCGGCTAACACCACGGGATCCATTTTCTCGATGGAATAATGTATAGGTGGCTAAGATTTAACCCATATGGAGCAGAATATATTATAACGGTGAATCATTTTGGTATACCTCGACACAGACATTTTCGTGCAAATACCTCTAGACCCTATAGGCTTGAAGAGTAGCCTCATGGTATACGCGTTGAAAACAGATGACGGGTGGATAATGGTCGACACGGGGCCGGAGTCCACGAGTAAAACACTGCTGGCTGGATTAATGAGCTATGGCGTTGAACCGGCAAAAGTATTCCTTACACACGTGCACTTGGATCATGCTGGTGGAGCTGGAAGCGTACACATGGCTTGGAGCAACGTCAAGTTTCTAGTCCACCCGAGGGGGGCGCCTCACCTGGTGAACCCGTCTAAACTGTGGAGTGCCTCGAGTGAGGTGCTGGGATGGCTAGCCCACATATTCGGAGTCCCCACAGGCGTTCCTGAGGAGTCCGTAGTGAAGGTTTCCGACGGTGTAAAAGTAGCAGAGGGATTGAAAGCTATCCACACGCCCGGCCATGCAAGCCACCACATGAGCCTCTTCGCCGAGGACATGTCAATCCTATTTCCAGGCAGTAGCATAGGAATGTTCATGCCCGTCGGGAACACGAGCGTGTACATACCAGCACTAACCTACCCGTTAAAACTGGACCTATACTTAGAGAGCCTCGAGAAACAGGCAAATCTAGAGCCCCAGGTAGTAGCAATGCCCCACTACGGGGTACACGACGCCGGGGAAGTATTCTCCACTGCTAGGAGCCAGCTAGATGAATGGATTAAGACCGCGAGAAAAGCCGTCGAGAAGGGATCTACAACCCCGGAGAAAATGCTGGCTAACATGATAGAGGAATCAGAGAGTGTACGTAAGGCATGGGAGTACTCGATGAGATATGACCCTCTAATGGAGAAGATAATGATCGTAATAGCCAAGGGACTCCACGAACACCTATCCAACTCTTAAACCCACTCAAATATATAGAGGACCCCTCTCCCTACTCTACTTAATGGTGCTGCGATGTGAAGTACGCGTACGCGATTCTACTCTTCCTAATAGCAATTGCAGCGGGCTATGTCTTCATTGCAGAATACGATCACAACGAGTCACTAGCCAGTAACTACACTGTTATATGCGGCCAAGAATACAGTTACCCGCTAAAAGCATCAGAGCTAGTCTATAAGCTCGACTATAATAACCAAGGGGTCTTTACGAGCAATGGAACGCTTAGAATCGATGTGAAGCCGACCAATAGCATAGCATGCAGCAACCCCTCGCTCTACTTGGGCATCACTGCCACAGACTGGTCCACGGGTAAAATGGTGGTATGGGAGGAGGGAGCAAATGTTCCACCAGCATTCATAATAATGTCAGTCCACCCCTTGCCCAAAACCTATAAGAACGCTACTGTTGTGCCGAACTTCATACTTGGAGGAATACTGGTGAAGACAGGTGAAGCACCAGTGCAGACGGTCGGAGGTTTATGGCCGGCCAGCCACTACCAGCTCGGCCAAAGCGAAACAGTCCTAGTACACCCTAAGTACGGCCAGATGACAGTGTCTATAGACCAGTACTACGACAAGAATACTCTAGTGCCAGTGCAGAGCCATCTGAGGGTTGATATACCCAGTATAAACGAGACACTCGACTATACCGCTCAGCTGACAAGCCACTCTAACCCTATCCAGGTTAGGATGAACATGCTACTGCTAACCGGGTGGGTCGCAGGCTTCGCGTTGATCCTAGGGTTCAGAGAGCTAGTCGAGGAGTGAAAGGCCTGGAGGTACCAGTCCCCTATGCATATAACACGGGTAGACCTAGAAATAGAGGCTTTAGGCCTAGCCACCATAGGCCTAGCCTCCCTTCTACTCTACAAATACCTGGTTAAAAGATGGAGAGACTACTGTGAGGACAGGAGGGAATCTATGGCGAGCTGATCCAGCCTTCTCTCCCTTATCTCCCGCAGGAGCAGTTCGAGGAAAACCTCTGGATCGACCATCCGGGCTTCCTTGTTCCCTCTAGCCCTGACAGTTATACGGCCTGACTCGCTCTCACGGCGGCCGATAACTACTATGTATGGAATAGCCATGCTGTAAGCCTCCCTGACGCGTTTGCCCAGACTACCGCTCCCCCCCATGACTTCAACCCTGATACCAGACTCCTTCAAGCGCCGCGCTAATTCTTCTGCCACGCTCTGCTGTTCCCTGGTAACAGGTATGACAGCCACTTGGACAGGGCTTAGCCATGTCGGTAGCCGGCCGGAGAAGTTCTCTATGAGAATAGCCATGAACCTCTCTACACTACCTAGTAGTGCTCGGTGAACCATGACAGGCCTCTTCTCCTCTCCCTTCTCGTCGGTGTAGACTATGTTGAATCTCTCGGGCAGGTTGAAGTCTACTTGTATCGTGCCGCACTGCCACCACCTGCCCAGGCTGTCCCGGAAGTCCACGTCTATCTTGGGCCCGTAGAACGCTCCCTCACCCTCTTTTACCTCGTATTCGAGCCCCAGTTCTTCTAGGGCTAGCCTCAGAGCTTCAGTGGCTTTCTCCCACGCCTCAACAGTCCCGATGTATTCTTCCGGCCTCGTCGAAAGGCTCACTTTAACATCCTTACCCTTGAAGCCGAAGAGCGAGAGCATCCAGAGGAGTTTCTCCAGTATAGCCTTAACCTCATCCTTAACCTGGTCCTCCCTCAGGAACGCGTGGCCATCATCCTGGGTGAACCCCCTCACCCTGAGAAGGCCATATAGCTCCCCCCTCTTCTCCCACCTGTAAACAGTACCGAACTCTGAGAGCTTGAAGGGAAGGTCACGGTAGCTCCTAGGCATTGACTTGTAGATGAGTATATGCCCTGGGCAGTTCATCGGCTTGACACCGTACTCGTCTCCCTCTATTTCTGCTAGTATCATCTTGTCCCTGTAGTGGCTTAGGTGGCCGCTTATCCTCCAAAGCATGCTTCTGTACACGTGTGGCGTGTAAACCTCCTTGTATCCTAGACTGTCGTTTATTTCCCGTGCAAGCCTGATTAGTTCCTCCCTGATGATCTGTCCCTTGGGGTGGTAGAGGACTAACCCCGCGCCAGCTTCCTCGTGGAAGCTGAATAAGTCCAGCTTTCTCCCCAGAACCCTGTGATCCCTCTTCTCCGCCTCCTCGAGCCACTTCAAATACTCTTCTAGGTCTTCCCTAGACTTGAATGCGACCATGTTGATTCTGAGGAGCCTAACACCCGGCTCCGGATTATGGGTTGACACGTTTAGCACGTGAATGAAAACCTTATCAGCCGGGACAGGCTTCAGTTCCCCCTCAATAGGCACTTCAACCCCATCTAAACTGCACACTTTAGGCCTGCCCAGAGCTAGGAGCCTGGGTTCACTGGTTACCTCGCACTTCACTCCTCCTAATCCATCTATTTCTCCAAGCAGTTCCTGTACCTCGTTTATACTAGGATAGGAGCCTTTGCTGTCGAAGTCGCATGCGAGCCCCCTATCGGATACGCTGCAGCCCAGCGGCTTGAACCCATATTTATCCGCGATAATTTTCGAAGCTATTATACCGGCATAAGCCTGGAGGTCCTGGTCTATTACGGCTTCCTTCAAACCTTTACTCCCTCCAATAATCCCGGTGTTGAATAGGTGTATGATGGGGTGAAGTAAAAACTGTTAGGTTAACCCCTATAATACAGCTTGAAGAGTCCCGGGTACAACCTGTATAGAACTCCTATTACAACTATGAATACAACGGTTCCAATGAGGATGGAAGTCTTATCCATGAGCCCTGCTTCACCGAACTTTCCAGCGTTAAAAACGTAGGCTGTGCCCCGCTTAGTGCCTACGAGGAGGAATTTACCGTCGGGGCTCCAGTCGAGCGTGTATCCTCCCCCGTCAAGGTTGTCCGTGCTCCAAAGAAGCTTTCCATCAAGCTTGTAGATATATAGTGACCCGTGGCTCTCAACGTAATGCTCGAACCATTCTGACGAAAGTGCTACGAGCCCTGTATCCAGCTCTGGCACAGCAGCTACCAACTCTCCCCTGAGTGCATGGAGCTCCAACCGCTCCTTTAGGTTGGAAGGCTTTGTTATGACAAAGACGTTTCCCGGCCTTCCGATGGATAACATGAGCCTTCCTCGTGTCCAGTAAATATTCCATATTGATCCGCCGAGATAGGAGACCCCTATTCTCCCGTCTACCGAGCCGTTGAACCTGTATATAGCGAGCTGGTGGTACGGGAACCCGTATGCTATGGCGATGTACTTGTCATCGGGCGAGAAGTTGGCTTTCCAGAACTCGCTGGACCCGTTGACTCGTTGTACAAGTTCGCCTTCCCTTGTATAGATGTCTATTTCCCCGTGGGTTGTAGGTATGTTAAACGTGTAGCAAGCCGCGATCAGGCTACCGTTACTGTTCCAGTCGACATCATAGGCTTCCATGAACCTATGCGCGCTCCAGACGAGTTTTCCGGTGCTCATATTGTATATGTAAACACCAGGGGACGGTAAACCAGTTGCTACAGCCAGCATTGATCCTCTAGGGTCTAAGGCCGCGTCGAACACATATCCATGTGTTGACGTGTTCCATATTACTTTACCAGTCGATGGTTTGAACGCGTATACATCGCCGGACTTCGTGACCGCTATTATGAAATTCGGTTCCGCGGGCCATAATAGATGGACTACATGTGAGCTGGTATTGAACCGCCAGTGAACCCTACCATCCCCACCTAACAGTATCACAGCTCCCCTCTTATCTTCTAAGCTATAACCACCCAGTCCTACAGCAACTTCTCTACCGTCCTGGCTCCAAGTAGCCGATCTGACCCATCCCCCTAGCCCACTTATCTTGGAATGCATCACTAAGTTGAATGAGATCCACTGTATCAGGGAGTGGACTGATACCAGTATGCCGGCAAGCAGGACTACTATGAGTAGCGAGACACCTATAGCCTTAGCTATACTCAACCCCTTACCTACTGGTTCCCTAGGAGTCATCTATGCCGCCTCCAGGCAAAACCTCTCTTCCTCCCGCGCTTTTTGAACCTCTCAGATAACCCTAGCCCCGTTATCAGGATCTCGCTACCAATCACTCTTGCCAGAGCATACAGTACCAGTATCGTTTCTATGAAGTGGAAAGCAATGCTAACCCATACAATCCCGGTGATACTAGTCATGGACAGCTTCAAAGCCAACACAGGAGCCGCCAATGGAATAGCTGCAACCACATACTTCATAGACTGTGATAGACTCGAGAACTGAATCATAGCCAGCCCATAACCTACTATGAATACCAGAGTCCAGATTACGCCTGCCATTGACTGGCTACTCCTCACGTCTTTACCGAATATGCCCAGGAGCATTGAGAGAGACGTGGAAAGAACCACCCCTATTATAAGCGCAGTAGTTATAGTCGCTATGCTATATGGAGTCAAAACATTTCTCAACAAGTCCAGGGGCATGCTTCCACCGCCCGATAATCCACCGACACTCTCGATATACATGTAGAGACCTGCGGAGAGCCCTAGTGTTGCAAGTATCGAGATAACAATGCTGCCCGACAGTTTAGCGATAACGATACTCCTCCTGTTCAACGGCAAGCTCAGAAGCACCTCAAGCGTATGCTCCTCCTTCTCCACACCCATAGTAGTCGCAGCTATCTGACTGGCATACCCAACCACTATAAGTGGAGCAAACACCACCGAGAAAAGAAGCCCTGTCAACGCGTTAACTTGACCCGCGCTGTAATGCCTACCACCCATGGTCACGGAGCCCGAGACCAGTACTGGATTATTGACGAATCCCGGTGATACATGTGTCTCGGTAGCGAACCTCTGCTTAACCACATTGCTGTAACCACTGACTAGGCCGACTAGAGAGGATATACGGCTGGCCTCTGCTATGCTCACTTCTCTCATATAAGTATAAACTTCAACCAGGGCAGGAGTACCCTTTGAAAGATTAGCTGTGAACCCTCTAGGTATTACCACTACACCAGTATAACCATGAGTTTCAGCGTATAGACCCGGATCTCCTACTATCTTATCGACGACAACGGTTTCCCTGGTCATACTCTTCAAGTATGAGACCAGATCCCTGGAAAGGTTCCCTCCATCCAGGTCTAGGACCGCTATCCTCATTGAAGTTGGCTGTGACACAGATATAGCTTGCTGGGTCCCATAGTTCATAACTTCCCCTAATACCCCGAACATTATTAACGGTAGAACTATCATGCCCAGTATAATCCTCGGATCCCTCAGGAGATCCAGTATCTCCTTTTTGACTAGCGGCCTAATCACTGTTCGACCCTCCCGATCAGAACTTTAAATGCCTCCTCAAGATTCGTTGTCCCTGTTTCATCCATTATTTTCCTGGGAGGCCCCTCAGCGAGAAGTTTCCCCTTGTAAATTATTCCCACCCTATCGCTCAGATACTCTACTTCCAGCATGTTGTGACTGCTCAGAAGGATGGTAACTCCATAGTCCCGCCTGTACTTTTTGATGATGTCCCTTATCTCCATGCTGGCGAGAACGTCCAGCCCGCTTGTAGGTTCATCAAGGATAGCTAGCTTCGGGTGAGGTGCAAGTGTCCGGGCTATTTGTAGCCTCCTCTTCATACCTTTACTGTATGTTTTAATCTTATCATACAACCTGTCTCCTAATCCGCTTATTTCAGCGGCTTCACCGGCTATCTCTTCGGGTGACCGATCCCCGAAACTATAGAAGCCGGCCATGAGTTTGAGGTACTCTATTCCCTTGAGGTTCCTGTATGCCCCGGCTTCCTCCGGTAAGTACGATATGACACGTCTCACTCCATCAGGGTTTGCCGTGACGCTTGCGTTGTATACTATTACGTCGCCGCTGGTTGGTTTAATTAGTGTTGATATTATCCTCAGTGTCGTTGTTTTGCCTGCTCCATTGGGGCCTATTAAAGCGTATATCTCTCCTTGCCTGATGGAGAATGACAGTCCTTTAACGGCGTGGACTCCTCCGGGGTAAATTTTATGGAGATCCCTAACCTCGACGATATATTCGCCGGCCATAATACGGTCATCCC